>NZ_BAAALF010000072.1:0-37831 GCF_039528135.1 Kitasatospora nipponensis
GATCGGCATCCCGCTGATCCGGGACCTGATCGGCGAACTGCGCCCCGCCGATCCCGCTCGGGCCGAGGCGCGGGCCGCCGCGCGGGCCGCCAACGGCATGCTGCCGCGCCGCTGGCCCGAGGCGCTGGCCGCCACCGCCTTCCTCGTGCTCACCGCTCTGCTCGCCTCCGGTTGGGTCAGTCCGATGCTGCCCTGGCTGGGCTGAAAGGTCGTCATCACCATGTCTCCGACCGCTGTTCCGGAGCTCCAGCCGGACGCCACCACCGTTCCCGGGCCGCCGCCGGCCGCGGGCGGCACCTCGCCGCCGCGCACCAGCGGCCCCTCCCGCTTCCGCCCCGACATCGAGGGACTGCGCGCGATCGCGCTGCTGGCCGTCCTCGGGTTCCACGCGAGCGTTCCCGGCCTGGCCGGCGGGTTCGTCGGCGTGGACGTCTTCTTCGTCATATCCGGCTATCTGATCACCGGTCAGCTGCTGCGGGAGGCGGTGATCACCGGCCGGATCCAGCTGACCGAGTTCTTCTCCCGACGGGCCAGGCGACTGCTGCCCTCGGCCGCGGTGGTCCTGGCGGTGGTCGCGCTGGCCGGTGTCTGGCTCACCGCGCCGCTGCGCCGCGCCGACCTCGAGTACGACGTGCTGGCCGCCGCGCTCTCGGCCGCCAACTGGCGGTTCGTCGCGCAGCAGACCGACTACCTGGCGGCGGGCCGCGACCCGAGCCCGCTGCTGCACTTCTGGTCGCTGGCGGTGGAGGAGCAGTTCTACCTGGTCTGGGCGCCGCTGCTGGCGCTGCTGGTCTGGCTCACCGGCCGGGCGCTGCGCCGCCGCCAGGCCCGGTCCTCGCGCCCGGTGCGGCGCGGGCCCGCGGTGCGGATCGTGGTCACCGCGCTGACCGCGACCCTCACCCTGGTCTCGTTCGCGCTCTCGCTGCACTGGACGCACCACTCGGTCTCCCTCGCCTACCTGGGATCCCCCTCGCGGGTCTGGCAGTTCGGCGTCGGCGCCCTGCTCGCCCTGCTGCCCTGGCACCGGCTGCCGGGCCCGCGCCCGCTGCGCGCCGTGGCGGGCTGGGCCGGCGCCGCGGCGATCGGCTGGTCGGTGCTCCGCTTCGACGCGACCACCCCCTATCCGGGCTTCGCGGCCCTGCTGCCGACCCTGGGGGCGGCCGCCGTGATCCTGGCCGGCACCCCCGGACGTCCGGGCCGGCCCGGACGGGTCGGCCGCCTCGGACGGGCCGAGCGCCTGGAACGGTCCGAGCGCTCGGACCGGGCCGGCGGCGAGACCGGCGGGTCTCCGGGAACCTCCTTCGGACCCGAGCGCCTGCTGGGCGGCCGGGTGCCGCGCGCGATCGGGCGGCTCTCCTACAACCTCTACCTCTGGCACTGGCCGGTCCTGGTCCTCGCCGAGGCCCGCCTGGGCACGCTCGGCTGGCCGGTGAAGGTGGCCCTGACGGCCGCGGCCGCGCTGCCCGCCCTGGCCGCGCTGCGCTGGGTGGAGCGCCCGCTGCGCAGCCATCCGGTGGTCACCGAACTACCGCGTCGTGGCCTCTCGTTGGGCCTCACCGCGGTGATCGTGCCGGTGGTGCTGGCGCTGGTGGTGGGCACCGGGACGCTGCGGCTGCTCGGCCCCGGGGCCCCGGTCGACCTGGCCGGCCTGCCGCCGGGCTTGCCCGACGGCACCTCGCTGCTGATGCCCGCCGCGGGCGGCGCGCCGCACGGCCCGGTGGTCCCCAGCGCCGCGCAGGCCCGCAAGGACTACCCGCCGGACGGTGCCTGTGAGGTGGCCCCGGCGGCCGTCAGAAGCCCGCCCTGCCTCTTCGGCGACAGCGCCGGCCCGGACCGGATCGTGTTGCTCGGCGACTCGCACGCGGGCCAGTGGTTCTCCTCGCTGCTCGGCATCGCCGCCGAACGGCACTGGGCGCTGGAGGAGTTGGTCAAGCAGGGCTGCCCGTTGCCCCAGCTCACGGTGGTCAACCCGCAGTTGGGCCGCGAGTACCACGAGTGCGACACCTGGCGGGCGGACAGCCTGGCCCGGCTGCAGCGTGAGCCCAAGCCGCGGCTGATCGTGGTGGCGGCGCTGAACCGCTACACCGAGGACACTCAACTCCTGGCCCAGGGCTGGGAACAGACCCTCACCCCGCTGCGCGCGCTCGGCGTGCCGATCGTCTACCTCAAGGACACCCCGATCGCGGGCAGCGACGTGCCGACCTGCGTCTCCGGGCACGCCGCGGACCCGGCCGCCTGCGACTTCCCGCGGGCCACGGCGCACTGGCCCGACCCGCTCGCCGACGCGATCGCGGCCGGCCGGGAGAGCGGCGTGCGCACCGTCGACCTCAACCCGGTGCTCTGCCCCGGCTCGGGCCGCGACTGCCCGGCGGTGCTGGAGCGGATCCTGCTCTACCGGGACGACACGCACCTCACCAACGTGGCCGCGGTGGTCCTCACCCCGCGACTGGAACGGCTGCTGGTGGACGCCGGCCTGGTGCCGGCCGGTCCCGGCAGCGGCCCTGCCGGCAGCACCGGAGGCAGCACCGGAGGCAGCACGGGTGGCAGCACGGGAGGTGCCGTGAACTCGGCTGCCGGCACGGCGGGTTGGACCCAGCTGCTGCGGGACGACTTCGACGGGCCGGTCGGCTCCCGGCCCTCCGACGCGCTCTGGCAGTACGACACCGGCACCTGCTACCCCGGGTGCCCGGCCGCCCAGTGGGGCACCGGCGAGGTGGAGACGATGACCGACTCCACCGACAACGTCCGCCTGGACGGCCGCGGTTCGCTGGAGATCGTGCCCACCCGCACCGGCGGGGTGTGGAGTTCGGGACGCCTGGAGACCAGGCGCGCCGACCTCGCCCCACCGCCGGGCGGCACGCTGCGCATCGAGGCCTCGATCGCGCTGCCCGACGCCACCGGCCCGGCCGCGGCCGGCTACTGGCCGGCCTTCTGGACCCTCGGCGCCCCGCTGCGCCAGGGCTACACGGGCTGGCCGGGCATCGGCGAGCTCGACGTCATGGAGTCGGTCAACGGGCGCGGCTCGGTCTTCTCCACCATGCACTGCGGCACCGCCCAGGGCGGGCCGTGCCAGGAGCCGCAGGGGCTGGGCTCGGGCGAGCAGCGCTGCGCCGACTGCCAGGGCACCTTCCACACCTACGCGGTCGAGGTGGACTTCTCCACCAGTCCCGAGCAGGTGCGCTGGTACCTGGACGGGCGGCAGGTCCACCAGGTGACGGCCGCGCAGATGGACCCGGCCACCTGGGACCGGGCCGTGCACCACGGCCTCTTCCTGATCCTGGACGTCGCGGTCGGCGGCGGACTGCCCGCCGCCTTCGGTGGGGCGCCCGGCCCGGCCACCGAGCCCGGACACCCGATGCGGGTGCAGTACGTCTCGGTGCAGACCCGCGGCGGCGGCGCGCACTGACCGCCCGCACGACGGACGCCGCGTGCCTCCGCTCCCTGGTGGGGAGTGGAGGCACGCGGCGTTCGCTGCCGGCCGGGCCGGGGTCACCGGGTCGGGCGCGGCTGCCGGCGCCACCGGGCCGGGTGGGGTCGGCGGGCCGGACGAGAGGGGTGGCGCTGGTGTGACCGGTCGGGCTCCGGGTCAGACGCTCAGGACCTGGCCGGGCAGGATCAGGTCGGCGTCGGTGCCGATGGTCTGCGCGTTGGCGGCGAACAGGGCCTTCACGGTGGTGCCGTGGGCGGCGGCGATGGCACCGAGGGTGTCACCGCTCCTGACGGTGTAGCTGCCGGCGCCGGTGCTCGCCTTGGCCCGCTGGTCGGCCTTGGCGGCCTTGGCAGGCTTGGCGCCCGTCGCACTCTTGGCGTCGGTGTTCTTGACGTCGGCGCTCTTCGTGTCGGTGCTCTTCGCGGCGGCCCTGGGGGCGGCCTGCTGCTGCGGGGCGACCTTGGTGGTGCCGGCGGCGCTGCCGGTGTCGACGGCGGCGGGGGCACCGCCGGCGGTCAGACCCGCCTTGACGGAGCAGACCGGCCAGGCACCCGGCCCCTGGTCCGCCAGGACCTTCTCGGCGACGGCGATCTGCTGCGACTGGGTGGCCTGGGCGGCGGTCGGCGCGTACGCGGTACCACCGTAGGCAGCCCAGGTGCTGGGGGTGAACTGCAGGCCGCCGGAGAAACCGTTGCCGGTGTCGATGCTCCAGTTGCCGGTGCTCTCGCACTGCGCGACCTGGTTCCGGGTGGCCGTGGAGGCGGCGGAGGCCGTGGTGGCCGTGACGAGGCCCGCGACCGGCAGGACGGCGACCGCGCCGCCCAGCAGGGCCAGCCGCATGCGGTTGCGCCGGGGGGCGCTGGTCGCGGCGGTGGCGGCGGCGGTGTTCTCGTGACGGAAGGTCAAGGTGGTTCCTCTCGCAGGCCCCGGGGATTTCGGGCACACGGAACCAGGGCCCGATGGCGGGCCGAGGTGGCGTGGGTCCGGTCCGCCGGACGGATCGCGGCCCGCGCTCAGTGCGCCGCCGTGGCGTCCGGGGGTGCTCCCGGGTGGTGCTCGCTGCACCGAGAACGACGTTAGGTAACCGGCTGACCGACCTCAACCGCTCGGGCTTTGTGCAGGCCAGCGCCCGTTACCCGCGGAAACCCATGGATCAAATCGGGCGAAAACCACTGAAAACAGGCCGGGAAACCCCTGCCGCCTGCCTTTCCTGTGGCGCACGCCACGGCACCCTCGCCCCGGGGCATCGACCCAGCGCCGGGACTTCGCTACTCGGAGCGACAATCGGGGCCCGCCGTGGCCCGGGCCACACGGGGTCAGGGCCAGCGCAGCCCGCGCTCCCAGACCGGCGCCTCCGCGGACCGTTCGGCCGCGCGCCGGTAGAGCAGCCGGACGTGCGCCCGGTCCGCGTCGCCCTGCCAGAACTCGACCTCCTCGGCGTGCACCGCGTACTGGGTGTAGCCGTCGGCGACGATCGCCCCGTCCGCCGCGAGTGCGGCCCGCGCCGAGCCCCACGCCTGCCCGAAGTCCGCCGCCGCACCCATCGGCTCGCTCTGCCGCCCGACCAGCGCGGCGGTCCGCGTCCTGGGGCTGAGCAGCTGGAACACGGCCGCGGCACGCTCCGGCGCGCCGACCGCCACCCGACCGCGCACCCGCACCTGTCGGCCGAGCTCCGGCCAGTAGAAGGTGAGCGCCGCCCGCGGGACCGCGGCGAGCTGGCGGCCCTTGGGGCTGCGGGCGTCCCCGGCGAACCACCAGACCCCGGCCGCCGCCTCCACCTCCCGCAGCGCCACGACCCGCGCGTCCGGACCGCCGACGGCCGCGACCGTGCTGAGCGTGACCACCTGCGCGTCCGGCACCCCGGCGCGCATCGCCGCCACCAGCCACGCCACGAAGAGGTCCCCGGGCCGGTCCGGCGCACCGGCCGGGTCGAAGGAGGGCAGCTCGCGCGCCATCGCCGGCCGCTCCAGCAGCAGCGCGTGCAGTTCGGCCTCCGGCGACAGCTTCGACGGACGGCGCGGCTCGTGCTGCGCGGGTGACGAGTGCGATGCGCTCACCATGGCGGTCCCCTTTCCTGGTCACCGCGGTCCGACGCCTCGGGTGCCGCCATCCTGCCAGCCGGCCCAGCGGCGTCAGCCGCCGGCCGCCCAGCCCCGCGGGTCGCTCCACGCGGCCAGCGTGCGGCGAGAGCGCAGCCGCACCTCGCGCCCGGTCAGCGGGTCGGTGAACTCCAGGCTCGCCGCGAGCAGTTGCAGCGGCGCCCGGAAGTCGTCCGGCGCCGGCTCGGGAAGCACCTGCGGGTAGACCGGATCGCCGAGGATCGGGATCCCCAGCGCGCTCATGTGCAGGCGCAGCTGGTGGGTGCGCCCGGTCAGCGGGAGCAGCCGGTAGCGGCCCAGTCCGCCGCGGGCCGCCAGCAGCTCGATCCGGCTCTCGCTGTTGGCCTCCCCCTCCTCCTCACGGGCCGCAATCACGCCGCGCTCCTTGACGATCCGGCTGCGGACCGTGCGCGGCAGCTCCAGCGCCTCGTCGAAGCGGGCGACGGCCTCGTACTCCTTGCGGACCAGGCGGTCGCGGAAGAGCGTCTGGTAGGCGCCGCGCACCTCCGGCCTGGCGACGAACATGACCAGTCCGGCGGTCAGCCGGTCCAGCCGGTGCGCGGGGCTGAGTGCGGGCAGGTCCAGGTCGCGTCGCAGCCGGGCGAGCGCCGTCTGCGCCACGTGCCGCCCACGCGGGGTGGTGGCCAGGAAGTGCGGTTTGTCGACCACCACCAGGTGCTCGTCCCGGTGCACCACCTCGATCGCGAAGGGGACCGGCACCTCCGGCTCCAGGTCGCGGTGGAACCAGACGCTGGTGCCGGGCACGAACGGCGTGCCGGGCTCCACCGGCCCGTCCGCCCCGATGATCTCGCCGTCCCGCAGCATCTCGGCCAGCCGGCCGGCCGCCGCCTGCGGCAGCCGGTGCGCCAGGTAGGCGGCCACGGTGGGCCAGCTGCCGTCCACCGGCAGCCGCACCCGCACCGGGTCCACCCCGTCGCGCTGCGGCAGGGGCCCGGGGGCTGACTTCGTCCGGCGTCTCATCCGGTCCATCCTAGGCTCCGGCCACCCGACGGCCCGACCGACCACCGACCACCACGGGAACCGCCGACCACACGGGAACCGCCGTCGCCCCGCATCCCGTGACGGACGGGGTGCGGGGCGACGGCGACCCGGGGACCGGGCGGTTCGGGGCTGTCCGGCCGCGGCCGGACCCGGGTCAGTTGAGCGTGACCCAGGCCTGGCTGCTCTTCCCTGCGCTCGCCGGGTTCTGCACCACGGCCGAGCCGGCGGTGCTGCCGGCCGAGTCCAGGACGTAGCCGGTGGCCTGGTTGGTGATGGTCAGCGCACCAGCGCCGTTCTGGGTGACCAGCCACTTCTGCCCGCTGTTGGCGGGGTCGTAGCTGTTGAGCACGGTCACCGTGGCGCCGGCGCCGCCGGTGGCGGTGAGGGTGCCGTGGATCTGGGTGCCGGTGTAGCAGTTGTCGGTGATGCGGACCGTGCCGTCGCCGTTCGTGGTGAACTGCCACTGCTCGGAGGTGTGCGTCGGGTCGAACACGTTGATGTCGGCGGCGCCGTTGGCCGGCGCGTCGCAGTGGCCGGCCACCTCGAGGGCGTAGCCGCTCGGTCCGCCGTTGGACAGGCCGTGGTACTTGCCGTCACCGACGACCGCGGGCGGGGTGGTCGAGCCGGCGGAGATGCGGTACATCGCCACGCCGTGCGGGGCGACGGTGGCACCGAAGCTGCCGGTGACGGTGCCGGTGGCCTTGGTCCACAGGTCCTGGTAGCGGTAGCTGCTGCCGGACAGGCCGACGGCGGCGAGGCTGGTGGTGATGGTCTGGCTGTTGGTCGGGTCCTGGTTGACCAGCAGGACCGCGACGTCGCCGCCCGCGAGCTGGCGGCGCAGCGTCACCGGCGCGGTGCCGGAGCCCGGCCGGCTGCCGACCAGGGTGGCCGGGCTGGCCGCGCTGTCCTGGTCGACGGCGATCACGTCGGCGTTCTTGTAGAGGGCCAGCGCACTGTCGCTCAGACCGCTCGACCAGGTGACGCCGTTGTAGGTGTGCTGCGAGTTGGCCGCGGTGCGGAAGTCGGCGCCGGAGATCAGCGGCGAGGCCATCATCGACAGGATGGAGATCTCGGTGGCCGACTCGGTGTCGGTGAACGGCTGGTGGCAGGTGCAGGTGTCGGTGACGCCCCAGGCGCCGTAGACGTCCTTCCAGCCGGCGAACATCATGTCCATGTCGTTCCAGCTGCCCGGCTTGACGTTGCCCGGGTACTGCAGGGCGGTGCCCAGCACGCCGCCGTAGAAGACGCCGGTCAGGTCGCTGTTGCGGTCACCGCCGATCCGGCAGAGGTTGGCGACCTGACCGCACCAGGTCCCGGTGGGCGCGTAGCCCGGGGCGCTGAACGGCACGGCGGGGGCCGCGGCGATCACCGAGTCGAAGCGGGCCGGGTCGTTCGCGGCCAGCAGGTACGGCACCCCGGTGTGCACCGGCTGCGCCGAGACGCTCATCACGACCCTGGGCCGGCCCTGGGCGGCCGAGGCGGCGTCCAGCGCCTTCTGGAAGTTCTGCACCCGGGTGTAGATGGACTGGGTGAGTTCCTTGCCCTCGCCCTGGGTGCCGTAGTTGTGGCCGTCCGGACCGACGATCGCGGGCCCGTACGGGCAGTCGTCGTACTTGACGAAGTCGACGCCCCAGGAGACGAAGTCGGCGGCGTCGGTGCTCTCGTGACCGAGGCTGCCGGGGTGCGCCTGACAGGTGGTGTAGGTGTCGGTGCCGTACAGGCCGAACTTCATGCCCTTGCTGTGCGCGTACCAGGCCAGGTACTGGATGCCGTTCAGCGTCTGGCCGTTGACGACCTGGGAGGGGAAGTTGGCGTTCGGGATCAGGTGGCCGGTGGTCGGGTCGTTGCCCGTGCCGTCGGTGCCGCTGACCGGGTTGTTGTTCCCGTCGTAGAGCTGCATCGAGCCGTCGGCGTGCTTGACGAAGTCGGTGCTCTGCCCGCTTCGGTGGTGCAGCGACCAGCCGTCGTCGATGGTCACGGTGTTGTAGCCGGCGGCGACCAGGCCGTTGGCCGACATGTAGTCGATGGTGTCGAGCAGCTGGCGCTCGGTCACGTCGGTTCCCAGGCTGTTCCAGGAGTTCCAACCCATCGGCGGGGTGAGCGCCACCCCGTTGCCGAGCGGCGGCGTCGCCGCGACGCCCGGCTGAGCGCCCGTCAGGGCCACGGCCGTCAGCACGGCGGAGGAGAGCGCCAGGGCGCCGAGACGTCGCAGCGCGGGCCGCGACGTGGCCAACCAAGACTCAACCATTCCAAACACCTTCTGTGAGGGAAGCGGCCGGCGGCCCACACCCGTCCTCGTGGAACCCGGCAGCGTTGCCGTGCGGACGGGCGGTCAGGGGTGGCTCACCAGCCATTGTTGAGAAGTATTTAGTTCTGTTGGAATCTGTCAACACCTGTCACAAAGATCGTCGATCCGAAACAGAAGCGAGATCGGATCGCGTCCGACCAATCGCCCAGCACCGGTCGAACCGGACACCGTGGAGTGCCGGTCCACCCCGGCCACCCACTCCGCAATGCCCCTGTGGCCAGCGGAGATCCGACCGGCCGACCGACCCGACCGGCTCGCGGAGCCGGCACCGGAGCGCACCCGAGCGCCCCGAGCCGGCACGCGCTCGCGCAGCGCGCGGACAGGCGGATTAATGCCGCACCCGAGCAGGGGCCGATGGGTAAGGTCGAGCGGTCCGGCCTCACCTTCAGTGAAAGCGAGATCAGATGCCCGACCTGCTCCAGGAGTTGCTGCCGGAGGACCTGCTGCCCGCCACCCGCCGCGCGCTGCTGCACCGGCTGGCCACGGGCCAGGCAGAGGGCCGCACGCCCTCGCTGGTGGGAGCGGTGGTCCGCGCGGGGCGCCCGGTGTGGACCGGGGCCCGCAGCATGATCGAGGGGCACGCACCCACCCCCGACGTCCAGTACCGGATCGGCTCGATCACCAAGACCTTCACCGCCGTTATGGTCCTGCGCCTGCGCGACGAGGGCCTGCTGGATCTCGCCGACCCGCTGGAGCAGCACCTGCCCGGCACCGCCGCCGGGCGCGCCTCGATCCGCGAACTGCTCAGCCACGCGGCCGGCCTCTCCTCCGAGACCCCCGGCCCCTGGTGGGAGCGCACCCCCGGCTCGCTGCGCCCCGAGCTGACCGACCTGCTGGAGGAGCAGCCGTTCCGGCACCCGGCCGGCGAGCGCTTCCACTACTCCAACCCCGGCTACGCGCTGCTCGGCGCGCTGGTGGAGCGGCTGCGCGGCGAACCCTGGGGCGAGGTGCTGCGCACCGAGGTGCTGGAGCCGCTCGGCATGACCAGGACCACCCTGCTCCCGCACGCCCCGCACGCCGGCGGCTTCGCGGTGCACCCGTGGGCGGACGTCATGCTGCCCGAGCCGCTGACCGACACCGGCGCGATGGCCCCGGCCGGCCAGCTCTGGTCGACCGCCGACGACCTCTGCCGCTGGGCCGCCTTCCTGGCGCACGGCCACGAGAAGGTGCTCGCGCCGGCGACCGTGGCCGAGATGCGCCGACCCGCCGCCGCCCCCGAGGGCGACTGGACCGCCTCCTACGGGCTGGGCCTGCAGCTGCTGCGCCGGGACGGCCGGCTGCTGGTCGGGCACAGCGGCTCGATGCCCGGCTTCGGGGCCGGGCTGTGGATCAGCGAGCAGGACGACGTGGCGGCCGTCACGTTGACCAACACCACCGCGGGACCGCCCTGCACCGCCATCGCCGCCGACCTGATCGCGACCGTGGCCGAGCGCGAGCCCCGGTTCCCCGACCCCTGGCGTCCGCTTCCCGAGGTCGATCCCGAACTGCTGGCGCTGACCGGCGCCTGGTACTGGGGACCCACCGCACTGACCCTGCGCCTGCTGCCCGCTCGCGAGCTGGAGCTCGTCGCGGTGGGCGGCTCGGCCCGCGCCTCGCGCTTCGTCCCCGAGCCGGACGGCGCGTGGACCGGCCTGGACGGCTACTACGCGGGCGAGCCGCTGCGGGTGGTGCGCTACGACGACGGCACGGTCAGCCACCTGGACATCGGCAGCTTCGTGCTGACCCGCGAGCCGTACGCGCCGGCCGATCCGACACCGGGCGGGGTGGATCCGCAGGGCTGGCAGGCGTACTGACCGACGGACCGTCGGCGGCGGGGCGGTGGCACCCGGTCCCGCCGCCGACCGGCGAGGGCCCACCGCCCGCCTGGCGGGTGTTCAGCGGGTCGCCCGGCCCCGGACCCGCAGCCGACCCGCAGTCGACCGGCGGCCGTCCCGGCCGGCATGAGACACCTCACATTGCCTTGTGAAGGGACCTTCGACCTGTCTACGGTGCATGTCGTTCGTCCTCACACGAACCCCGCTCTCCGGAACGCCGAATCCTGCCGCCGGATCGGGCGGGCACGTGCAGACAAGCACCACGGCAGGGGCGGGGGACCCAAGGTAAGTCGCCTCACCCGGAGTTGATCCGGGCGGGGCTAGGGGTGAAGCCGCGCTCAGCGCGGCCGGGCAACTCCAGCCCGAATCCGACAGCTCACCTCGCAGGCGTGGGAGAGGAACGCTCTTTAATGATGTCCGTCAACGGTCGTCTCAGCATGCCCAGCCGCAGTTCCATCAAGCGCGCCGTCGCCATCGCCGTGGTGGCGGGCGTGGGCGCCGGCCTGCCGGTGATCGCCGCTGGTGGCGCCAGCGCCGCCCCCGTCCAGCACCACACCCCGCAGGGCCACACGGCGCACGGCCACGCGGCCCAGCAGCACGTGACCCAGCAGCACGCGGCCCCGGCCCAGGCAGTGCAGGCGGCCCCCGTCGCCGCGCCCGCCGCGGCCGCGCCCGCCGCCGCGGCCGCCCCGGCGCAGGCCGCCCCGGCCGGCTACACCGTGGTCAGCGGCGACTGGCTGGCCAAGATCGCCAGCTCGCACCACGTGCAGGGTGGCTGGCAGAAGCTCTACGACCTGAACAAGTCCGTGCTCTCCAAGGGCCCGAACTCGATCTTCCCCGGCCAGCACCTGACGCTGGGTGAGGCCGCCCAGGCCGCCCCGCAGCAGAGCGCCCCGGCCCCCGCCGCGCAGCAGGCGCCCGCCGCCAAGCCGGCCGCGAAGCCCGCCGCCAAGGCGCCGGCCTCCACCGGTACCCAGGCGGCCACCACCGCGACCACCGCCGCCCCGGCCGCCGCGACCACCGCCGTGACCGGCACCAGCCCGGCCGCGCTCCAGGCGCTCGCCGCGACCATCGTGCCGGCCGACCAGCTCGCCTCGTTCGACCAGATCATCACCCACGAGAGCGGCTGGAACATCACCGCCACCAACCCGAGCTCCGGTGCCTACGGCCTGCCGCAGGCCCTGCCCGGCATCAAGATGGCCTCCGCCGGCGCCGACTGGAAGACCAACCCGGCGACCCAGCTGCGCTGGGCGCTGAACTACATGAACACCACCTACGGCAGTCCGAACCAGGCGTGGGCGTTCTGGCAGACCCACTCGGCGTACTGAGTCCCCGCACTCACGTTCCGCCGGCACCCCGAGGGCCCGACTCGCCACCGCGAGCCGGGCCTTCGGGCTGCGCGCGGCCGGATCCGCGGCCGCCCCCGGAACCACGCACGGCCGTTCGGACGGACCGTTCCTCCGGCGTCCCGCCGGCCCGGCGGCGGTCCGGAGCAACCCGTCACACCCGGTAACCTTCCGATGACAGTTCCGAGGGGTGTCGAGCAGGGCCCGGGCGCCGCCCGGCGCTGCCGGGACGACGTCGCGGGAGGGTGCGGGTGGACGCGGACCAGCGGTCGACGCCGGGCGGTGCCCCGACCCCCGAGGACTTCGGTGCCGAGCTGCGACGGCTGCGCACCGCCCGCGGGCTCTCGCTCAGCGGGCTCTCCCGACTCGTGCACTACAGCAAGGGCTACCTGAGCAAGATCGAGAACGGCGGCAAGCCGGCCGGACCGGACCTGGCGCGCCGCTGCGACGAGGTCCTGCGCGCGGAGGGCGCGCTGCTGCGCCTCGCCGAGCCGCCCGACTCCCCCGCGGCAGCCGTGGCGGCGACGGCCACGGGCGACTCGCCGGACCGGCCGCACCCACCGGACCGGCCGGGCGAGGCCGCCGGCCGGGCGCTCGACCTCCCCTGCCCCTACCCGGGCCTGGCGTCCTTCGGCCCGCACGACGCCCACTGGTTCGCCGGTCGCGACGAGGCCCTGACCGCCCTGCTCGACCGGCTGGCCGAACGGGCGGGACGCGGACCGCTCGCGCTGGTCGCACCGTCCGGGGCCGGCAAGTCCTCGCTGCTGCGCGCCGGCCTGGTGCCCGTGTTGCGCCGCAGCGGGGCGACGGCGCAACACGCGGACGGCTGGCGTGCGGTGGTCTGCACCCCGACCGCGCATCCGCTGGCCGAGCTGCGGCGGGTGCTCGAAGAGGTGGCCGGCCCGCACGCCGGGGCCGACGCCGGGGCCGGGACCGGCAGCCCCGTCGGGACCGGACCCGCGGGGGCGGCGCTGGTGCTGGTGGTGGACCAGTTCGAGGAGGTGTTCACGCTCTGCGCCGACGAGGCCGAGCGACGGTCCTTCGTTCGGGTGATCTGCGAGCTCGCGGCGCCGTCCGGTGACGGGCCGGCCGGTCGGCCCGTCCTGGTGGTCCTCGGTGTCCGGGCCGACTTCAGCGGGCGGTGCCTCGACCATCCCGAACTCGTGCCGGTCTTCACCCACGGTCTGCTCGCGCTCGGTCCGATGACACCCGCCGAGCTGCGCGAGACGATCACCCGCCCGGCCGAGGCCGCCGACCTGCTGCTGGAGGCCGGCCTGGTCGAGGTCCTGCTGCGCGACCTCGGTGTCCACGAGGACGCGCAGCAGGACCACCCCGGCCACCCGGACCCGACCAGGGCACCGCCCACCGCGCCGCCGTCCGCCGGCCGCGCCCTTCCCTCCTCCCCGCACCTTCCCGCGCCCCGGACTGCGGCGCGGGACCTCGGCGGCCGGGCGCTCACCGATCACCCCGTCCCGGCCGACCACCACTCGACGGCCGGCGTCCTGCCCCTGCTCTCGCACGCCCTGCTCGCCACCTGGCAGCAGCGCGAGGGCCGGACCCTGACCGTGGCCGGCTACCTGCGCACCGGCGGCATCCAGGGAGCGATCGCCACCACCGCGGAGGCCGTCTACCTCGGCCTGCCGGAGGAGGATCGGCAGGCCGCCCGCCACCTGCTGCTCCGCCTGGTCCATGTGGGTGAGGAGAGCGAGCAGGCCCGCCGGCCGGTCCCCCGTGACCAGCTGGTGCACCGGCTTCCCGAGCCGCCCGGCCCGCGGCCGCCCGCCCGGCAGCAGGCTGAGGACGGCGGTGATCCGGTCGCGGTCCTCGACGCCTTCGTGCGGGCCCGGCTGCTC
This sequence comes from Kitasatospora nipponensis, assembly GCF_039528135.1. Classification (NCBI taxonomy): domain Bacteria; kingdom Bacillati; phylum Actinomycetota; class Actinomycetes; order Kitasatosporales; family Streptomycetaceae; genus Kitasatospora; species Kitasatospora nipponensis. Next base: position 13,853 of record NZ_BAAALF010000072.1, read on the forward strand.
ACCGCGGACAGCGCCACGGTGACGATCACCCATGAGGCCCTGCTGCGGGCCTGGCCCCGGTTGCGCGGCTGGATCCACGCCGACCGGGCCGGACTGCTGATCCGCCAGCAGCTGGCCGAGGCGTCGGCCGAGTGGGAGCGCGAGCGGCGCGATCCGGCCCTGCTCTACCGGGGCACGAAGCTGGCCGTCGCCTACGAATGGCTCCAGGACCACCGCCGGCGCACCGAGCTGACCCCGCGGGAGGCGGCGTTCCTGACGGCCGGCCACGACCAGGAGGCGGAGCGCCGGCGCCCCGCCCCCCGCCAGGCCGGCCGGCGGCGGCAGCTGCTGGTCACCCTCGCCGTGCTGCTGGTGCTGGCACTCGCGGCCGGCGGGGTCGCCTTCCGGCAGCGCTCCGACGCGTTCGCCGAGCGGCACTCCACCCTCTCCAAGGCGCTGGCGGCCGAGTCCGCCACGCTCGCGGCCGGTCGGCCGGAGGCCTCGATGCTGCTCGCCGACGAGGCGTTCCGGACCGCGCCGACCACCGAGGCCCGCAGTGCCCTGCTCAGCACCCAGGCCCAGCCGTTCGCCGGCCGGCTGGCCGGGCACACCGGTGCGGTCAACGCGGTGGCCTTCAGCCCGGACGGCGTCCGGCTGGCCACCGCGAGCTCGGACGGCACGGTCAAGGTGTGGCACGTCGCGGACCGGCAGGTGGACCGCACGCTGACCGGCCACGGCGGACCGGTCCGCACGGTGGCCTTCAGTCCCGACGGCTCGACCATCGCCTCCGGCAGTACCGACGGGACGGTCCGGCTCTGGGACGTGCTCGACCGCAGCCCCGCGACCACCCTCTTCGGCAGCGGCGGTGCGGTGCGCTCGGTGGCGTTCTGCCCGGACGGCCGGACCGTCGTCTCCGGCGGCGCCGACCGCACGGTGCGGCTCTGGGACACTGCCGGCCACACCCTCACCGCCACCCTCACCGGCCACGCCGACGAGGTCGACGCGGTGGCCTGCAGCCCCGACGGCCGCACCGTCGCCTCGGCCGGTGCCGACCGCACGGTCCGGCTCTGGGACACTGCCGGCCACACCCTCACCGCCACCCTCACCGGCCACAGCGACGAGGTGCTCGGCCTGGCCTTCAGCCCCGACGGCCGCACGGTGGCCTCCGGTGCCGCCGACCGCACCATCCGGCTCTGGGACACCACCGACCACACCCTCACCGCCACCCTCACCGGCCACAGCGACGACGTCAACGCGGTCACCTACACCGACGACGGCGCCACCCTGGTGAGCGCCAGCGGCGACGGCACCGTGCGGCTCTGGGACGTGGCGGCCCGCCGGGTGGTGGCCACCCTGTGCGGACACACCGACTACGTCCAGGGCGTGGCGGCGACCCCGGACGGCAGTCTGCTCGCCACCGCCGGATTCGACCGGACCGCGGCGCTCTGGGACCTGGCCGGCACCGCGCTCACCGTCCACCCGTTCGCCGAGGTCTGGCAGGCGGCGTTCAGCCCCGACGGGCGCACCGTCGCGGCGGCCGACGCCGCGCACAGCATCCACCTCTGGGACGCCGCGCGGCACGTCATGATCGGCACCCTGGACGGCCACGACAGCTCGGTCTTCGGCCTCTCCTTCAGCCCGGACGGCAAGGTGCTGGCCTCGGCCGGCGCCGACCACACGGTCCGGCTCTGGGACGTCGCCGAGCGCGAGCAGATCGCCGTCCTGACCGGTCATCAGGGCTCGGTCTTCGCCGTCGCGTTCAGCCCGGACGGCCGGGTCCTCGCCTCCGCCGGCGAGGACCGCACGGTGCGGCTGTGGGACGTCCGGGGGCGCCGGCCGATGGGGGTGCTGACCGGCCACACCGACTTCGTCAACACGGTGGCCTTCAGCCCCAACGGCCGCACCGTCGTCTCCGGGAGCGACGACCTGACGGTCCGGCTCTGGGACGTCACCTACCAGCGCCTGACCGCCACGCTGAACGGACACACCGGCGCGGTGCGCGGGGTGGTCTTCGGGCCCGACGGGCGGACCCTGGCCAGCGCCGGCAACGACGGCACCGTCCGGCTCTGGGACAGCGTCGACCACACCCTCACCGCCACCCTCACCGGCCACACGGGCTCGGTGCGCGGCGTCGCCTTCGCGCCGGACGGCCGGAGCCTGGCCAGCGCCGGGACCGACGGCACGGTCCGGCTCTGGGACGCGGCCCGGCGAGTGCCCCGGGCCACCCTGACCGGTCACACCGACGCGGTCTGGTCGGTCGGCTTCAGTCCGGACAGCCGGACCCTGGTCAGCAGCGGCAGCGACGGGACGGTCCGCGTCTGGAACCCGGACGCGGCGGCCCGCACCGCCGGGATCTGCCGGGTGGTCGGCGTCGTCGACCCCGACCGGTGGGCCCGGGTGCTCCCCGAACAGCCGTACCGACGCGGCTGCTGAGCCGCCGACTTCGAGAACTCCGCGCAGGTCAGCGGGGGTTTCCCGAAGCGTTTCCCGTTTCCTGCGAGTTGGGCGACGGCTGGGGCCTGGACACCTCGTAGGCCGGTGGATCACTCTCGAAGCACCGGCAGCCGCGGCGCTGACGAACCGTCCGCCGAGCCCGCCGGGCCCCTGCGCCCTGTGACCTCTCCCCTCCCCTGCCCTCCTGCGCCGCCGTGCCGCGACAAGCGCCTGCCCGCATCCGATCCAGCCACCCCAGCGGCCCGGTCCACCCGATCCGCTCCGGCCACCCTGTGCACCCCATCCGCCCACGACGAAGTGGAGCTCGGACCATGCGCCTCACCCACCACACCGCCGCCGCCATCGGCCTGGCGCTGCTGGCCGCCCTGCCGTTCGGTGCCTCGGCCGCCCGCGCCGCGCCGCCCCCCGCGGTCGCGGTCACCCTCGCCCCCAGCGCCCCCGCCGCACCGACCGACGACGGCGGCTGCGCCGTGCTCGCCCCGGGCGGCTCGGCCACCGCCGAGAGCGCGGTCCGGGCCGCCTGTCGCCAGCTCGGCCTCTGGTACACCTGGGGCGGCGGCCACGACCCCGACCCCGGCCCGACCTACGGCCATGCCGACGGGGTGGACCCGGCCAGCGACCACGACAACGAGCGCTTCGGCTTCGACTGCTCCGGGCTCGTCCGCTACGCCTACGCCCAGGCCACCGGGCAGGACCTGCTGAACGGCGACGCCGCCCAGCAGTTCTACACCGTACACGCGGCCGAACGGTTCACCGCGGACCAGGGCCTCGGTCCGCTGCTCCCCGGTGACCTGCTGTCCTACGGCACCTCCGACGACCTCCACCACATCGCCCTCTACCTCGGCGCCGGGAAGATGGTCGAGGCCCGCCAGTCCGGCACCCACGTGATGGTGAGCGACGTACGGCTCGGCGGGGACTACTTCGGCGCGGTCCGGGTCGACGGCGGCCCGGTGGTCGGGGCCACCTTCCGGACCTGGGGAACCGGCGTGTGGACGCACGCCCAGCCGGCCACCGACAGCCCGCGGGTCTACGCCTTCCCCGGCCCCACCACCGTCCGCGTCTCCTGCCAGAAGCACGCCCAGAGCGTCACCGCCGAGGGCATCACCAACGACGCCTGGTCGTACCTGCCGGACTACCACGCCTGGCTCACCAACATCTACCTCCAGGGCCCGGCCTGGCTGGACTCCGTGCCGACCTGCGGCTGACCGGCCCCCGCCCGTCCCCTCCGTTCCGCCCTCTCCACGCCGTTCCATCCGTTCATCCGTTCCACCCATCACCGAGGAGTGACACATGTTCAGGTTCCGCACCACCGCCGTCGCCACGGCCGCGCTCGCGCTGGGCGCCGGTCTGCTGATCGCCGTGCCCGCCGGCCCGGCCGCCGCCGCGGCCGCCGACTGCGCCGGTGGCGCCAACGGCTTCGTCGACGTCTCCGACAACGCCTCCGGCAGCGTCCAGCGCTCGGTCAGCCACCAGGGCGACACCATCTCCCTGCAGTCCGCGGGCGGCCGCGGCTTCGCCAAGATCGAGGGCCTCACCAGGTCGGGCGAGAGCGTCTGGATGGACTGGACGCGGGACGGCGGCCACACCTGGCTGCAGTGCGGCCCCTTCGCGGTCGACCACGGCGACAACTCGTCCAAGACCTCCCCCAGCAAGGCCACCAGCTCCGACCCCAACTACCGCTTCCGCGCCTGCGGCCTGACCCTCGACCAGGTGATCACCTGCACCGACTGGTGGTAGTCCGACCGGTCCCCCGGTCCGCCTCCGCCCCCGGGCGGAGGCGGACCGGCCCGGGACGGCCGATCGATCTCAGCGGTCCTGCGGCACCAGGGACCTCAGGAGCTCGTAGCCGGACTGGACGAAGGCGCCGTCCGCGACCGGGGCGGCGTTGGTCAACACGGCCCCGCCGACCGCGCTGGACCCGGCCGACGTCGTGGACGCCGCCGTGAGGTGGGCCTGCAAGACGTCATCGTCGGGGTCCGACGATGCCCTGCGATCCACGCTATGGGCACCATTGGGCCCCGCATCCGGGCTTCGACCTTCTGTACCGGGCGATCCCGCGTACACGGTGAGTGACGGCCGGCCGACATTCTGACATTGCGTCACATCGCTGATCAGCCAGGGGATTACGCAGCGGTGGCACCCTCGAGGGCCAGCAGGTACCGCTTGCGCTCCAGCCCGGCGGCGTACCCGGTGAGCGAGCCGTCGGCGCCGACCACCCGGTGACAGGGCCGCAGGATCAGCAGCGGGTTGGCAACGGTCGCGGTGCCGACCGCGCGCACCGCCGCGCGGGTCGCGCCGATCCGCTCGGCGAGCCGGCCGTAGCTGGTCGTGCTGCCGTAGGGGATGCCGTCGATGGCCTGCCAGACCCGCTCCTGGAACGCGGTTCCCCTGGTGCGCAGCTCGAGGGAGAAGTCGCCGCGCTGCCCGGCGAAGTACCCGCGCAGCTGCTCCGCGACTTCGGCGAAGGCGGCCGGCGCCGCCGACCAGTCGTCCTGGATCCGGACCGCGCCCTTCTGCCCGGCCATCGAGAGCGACCGGAGTGCGAGGCCGCCGGGGGCCGTCGCGGACTCCTCGCCGACCAGTAGCAGTTCGCCGAGCGGGCTGTCGATCGTGGTGTGCACGGTCCTGGTCATCGGTGGTTCCCTCTTTCGCACTGCGGTGGCCCCGGGCGGCACGACCCGCCGCGGGCCGGCGTCCCCTCCACTCTCGCCGCCGGCGCCCGCTACGACCGGCGGGTTTCGGACACCGCGTTGACCCGCTCCCCCGGCGCCCGGCCCACCACCGGGCCGGGGTCGCGCAGCATCCGGACGTTCGGCAGCCGGCCGCGCCAGAGGGTGCGCTCGCCGGTGGGGCGAAAGCCGTGGTCGGCGTAGAAGCGGATCGCGCGTTCGTTGTAGGAGGTGACCCAGAGGTGGACCGGCCGCGAGCCCGCCCAGCCGAGGAACTCGCTCATCAGTCGCCGGCCGACCCCCTGCCCCTGGGCGGCCTCCAGCAGGTACATCGGCCCCAGACTCACCCCGCTGGCCTCCGCCCCCGCTCCCTCCTGCGGTGCGCGACGGCCGCAGAGGAAGCCGGCGATCTCGGACTCCGCCCGGACCACTCGGCAGAAGTGCAGATCGGGCCGGTCCAGCGCGTCCACCAGGAAGGCGCGCCAGCCGGCGATCCCGGCAGGCTCGACGAGGTCCCCGCGCTGCTCGGTGAGCCACTCCTCGGTGATCCCGGCCGCCGCGTTCGGGTAGGTCCGTAACCAGGCGGCCAGGTGGACCGCGCCGATCTCGGGCGCGTCATCGGGACTCGGCAGGGCGATGGCGAGGGACATCCGGCCATCCTGGCCCGATGTCGCGCCGACCGCCAGCGATCTTCATCATTTGTTCACACCACGATCGCCAGGTACCGTCGAGAAGTCATTCATATTCGAACAACCGACCCTCGGGCAGGAGCCCTGACATGGCGAAGCAGCACCGGAACCACCCGTCGCAGCACGCCGACCGCCGGGCCCGGGCGGCGGCCGCGCGGATGGCCGAGCAGCGCGCGCAGCGCCGCCGCAGGCTGCTGCTCCGCTCGGCGGCCGTCGGTCTGGGGCTGGCGCTGCTCGGCGGCGGGATAGCGGTGGCGGTCGTCGAGGGCGGTGGCGGCTCCGGCTCGTCGGGCTCCAGCGCCGCCGGCTCGGCCGCGGCCGCGATCCCCACCACCCCGCGGACCACCGCCGACGGCCGCGCCGGCACCCCGCCCTGGCCGGCGGCGGCCTGCGCCTCGGCGGCGGTGGCCGCGGCCGGACTGCCGATGCTCGACTCCGAGGGCACCGTCGAACACATCCACGCCCACCTGGACGTCTTCGCCGACGGCCAGGCGGTGAGCGTCCCGGCGCTGATCGGCATCGACGAGAGCGCCCAGCGGATCAGCCCCCTGCACACCCACGACACCTCGGGGATCATCCACATCGAGTCCCCGGTCAAGGCCGACTTCACGCTGGGCCAGTTCCTCACCGAGTGGCAGCTCTCGGTCGGCGCCGACCACCTCGGCGGGCTGCGCACGGATGCCACCCACACGCTGACGGCGTACGTCAACGGCAAGCCGGTCGCCGGCGACCCGGCCGCGCTCGTGCTCGGCGCACACGACGAGATCACCCTGGTCTACGGCACCCCGGGCGAGAACGCCCAGGTCACCGTCCCGACGGGGTACAGCTGGCCGAGCGGCCTCTGAGAACGGCCCGGCCCCGGGACGGGCACTCCAGGGGGCCGCGAGCGGAAGCCGAGGCATTGTCAGGGGCGGCCCCTAGGGTGACGTTCGTGCCCACCGCCCTGACTTTCGGCCCCACCCCGGCGGCCGCCCCCGCCCCCGCGCTGCCCGCCGAGCTGATCGCGCTGCAGCGTGCCGTCCTCACCGCCGACCGCGCGGTGGGCGACCACGCCGTCGCCGTGCGCAACCGGCGGCTGACCGCGTTCCCCGGCCCCGAGCAGGCGGTCCAGCGCTGCACCTGGGAGCCGGGCGAGCAGCTGGAGTTCGACCGGCGCTGGGAGGCGTACGTGCGGGCCGGCGCCGCGGTGCGCGACCACCCGGTCCTGGTCCGGGCCCGGGTGCTGGGCGTCGAGGCGGCCGTCCTGCGCGCGATCCGCGAGGCGGCCACCGGTCCGGCCTGACCGGCGCGCCGGCCCGGGTTCAGTCCCGGACCGAAGGCGCCGCGGCCGGGGAAGGCGTTGCCGCCGGGGAGGACGCCGCGGCCGGCCTGGTGCCGCGGCCCAGGGTCCGGGTCACGGTGATCTCGATGACGACGCGCTCGGGATTGGGCCGCGGAGCCCGGTAGCGCCGGGTGTAGCGCGCCTCGGCATCCGCCACCGCGGCCGGCTCGGTGCGCAGCACGGCCGTACCCTCCAGGGTGGCCCAGCGCGCGCCGTCCACCTGGCAGAGCGCCACCCGCGCACCGCCCTCGCCGGCGGCCGCGACGTTGCGCGCCTTGCGGCTGCCGCCGCTGGTGATCACCCGCGCGATGCCGGTGACGGGGTCGTACGTCGCGCCGACCGGCACCACGTGCGGGGTGCCGTCGGGGCGCGGGGTGGTGAGGGTGCACAGGTGCCGTTCGGCCCAGAAGGCGAGGAACTCCGGGCTCAGGACGGGCACGACGGTGGCGTGGGGGTCGGCAGTGGTGCTCATCGGTTCAGCCTACGGCGCGGGCCGCACTCCCCGACCGCCGGCCCGGCGCCCACCTGACCCCGCCTCGCCCCACCGAACGGCACCGAACGGCACCGAACGGCACACGGTCGGACCCCTGTACCGCGGACCCCACCGAGCTGATAATGGGCATGCCAGCGAAGCAGCGCCAAGGAGGGGACCGCGGAATGGATCTGACGGAACGTCGACTGAGCAGGCGCACCTTCGGACGCTCGGCGCTGGCCCTGGGCGCGGCCGGCGCGCTGGACGCGCTGGGCGGCGGGCCGGCCCTGGCCGCGACCGCCGCCGCCCGACCGGCCGCGGTACCGGGCGGCTCGGACTGGCTGGCCGCGCTGCCCGACGCCGCGTCGCTCGCCCGGCTGACCATCCCCGGCACGCACGACACCTGCTCGCTCTACGGCGGCCCGATCACCCAGACCCAGACCCTCTCGGTCCCCGACCAGCTGGCGGCCGGCATCCGGTTCTTCGACATCCGCTGCCGCGCCATCAACGGGGCCTTCGCGATCCACCACAGCGCGTTCTTCCAGAACATCTTCTTCGGCGACGTGCTGAACTTCTGCCAGGCCTTCCTGGCCCAGCATCCGGGCGAGACGGTCCTGATGCGGGTCAAGCAGGAGTACTCGACGGTCTCCGACAGTGACTTCGCCGCGATCTTCGCCGACTACCAGTCCCGCTGGCCGGGGCTCTTCTGGGCGCAGGGCCGGATCCCGGCGCTGGGTGAGGTGCGCGGGCGGGTGGTGGTCCTGGCGGACAGCTCAGGACTGCCCGGGATCGGGTGGGGCGGGCCGCTCACCGACATCGAGGACGACTACGACATCGGCACCATCTTCGAGATCGGCTCGCGCAAGTGGCCCGAGGTCTCCGCGCACCTGGACGCGGCGCGCGCCGCCACCGATCCGCAGCGGCTCTTCCTCACCTTCACCTCCTCCTCCGGCTGGGGCCTGTGGCCGCAGCAGGCGGCGGGGGCGATGGCACCGCGGCTGAGCGGTTACCTGGCGGGGCTGAACCACGCGGCGCGCCCGGTGCTGGGCACGGTGCCGATGGACTTCGTCACGGCCGGCTCACCGGCGGCGCTCTACGCGCTGAACTTCGGCGGCTGACCGGGCCGGCCGGACGCGGAACCACCCGGGACCCGGGCCGGCGGGAGAGCGGCCCGGGTCGTCAGTCCGTGCTGACCACCGTGAAGTGCGAGACCTCGGGCGGGTGGTCCAGGAAGCCCAGCTCGTCCTGCGACCAGACCGGCCGCAACGCCCAGAGCGGACCGGCGTACGCGCGCAGCGCCTCCTCGTCGCGCCAGCGGGTCACCAGCAGGACGCGGTGGGTGTTGTCCGGCAGCGAGCGCAGCAGCTCGCCGCCGAGGTAGCCGTCCAGGCCGGTCAGCTTCGGGAGCACGTCGGCCCGCAGCAGGGCGCAGAACTCGGCCACCGCCTTGGGGGCGACCCGCGCCTCCCAGATCCGGACGATCATCGCTGCCTCCTGCCGGCCGTGCGGCCGCTGCCCCCGCGCCGCCGCCGCACGGCCCCGGCCACAGGGGATTCCCGGTCGGATTCCCCTTCCAGTATCCGACCGGGCAGCGACACGCGGGCGGGCGGCGGCACGGTGCCGGGCGGCCCGGGCGGCGATACGCTGGCGATCTGTTGCGCGCCGCGGCGCCGGTCCGACCGGACCGGTCCGGGTGCGGTCGGACCACACGACGGCTGGGTGATCCTGCGTGGCGGTCTTCCTGTTGGCCATCGGCGGGGCCTGCTGCCTGGGCCTGGGGTTCGTCCTGCAGCAGCACGCGGCCCAGCGCGCCCCGCGCGCCGACCTGCTGCGCTGGCGGCTGCTGCTGGACCTGGTGCGGATGCCCGAGTGGCTGGTCGGTATCGGGGCCATGGTGGTGGGGCTCGTCCTCAGCGCGCTGGCGCTGGGCCTGGGCGAGGTCTCCCTGGTGGAGCCGCTGCTCGCCACCAACCTGGTCTTCGCGATGGCGCTCGCCAGTGTGCTGACCCGCCAGTCACTGGGCCGCTCCGGCTGGGGCGGCGTGCTGCTGCTGGGCGTGGGGGTGACCACCTTCATCCTCGCCGGTGATCCCCGCAGCGGTGGCAGCCCGGCCGGAGCGCTGCGGCACTGGCTGGTCTTCGGCGTGGTGGCGGGGCTGGCCCTGCTGCTGGTCTCACTGGCCCGCCGGCTGCCGCTCTTCGAGGAGGCCACCCTGCTGGCCGTGGCGGCCGGTCTGCTCTACGGCCTCCAGGACGCGCTGACCCGGGCCACCGCCAGCCACGTGGACAGCGGCGGGCTGGTCTCGGCACTGCACCACTGGGAGCCGTACGTGGTCGTCGGGCTCGGCGCCTTCGGCCTGCTGCTGGTGCAGAGCGCCTTCGAGGCCGCGCCGCTGCGGATGTCGCTGCCCGCGCTGACCGCCGCGCAGCCGCTGGCCGGGATCGTCTGCGCGGTGGGCTTCCTGGGCGACCGGCTGCGGGTCACGCCCGGCGCGCTGGCCTGGGAGGCGGCGGGGCTGGCCGCGATGGTGGCAGGGGTGGTGATCATCGGCCGCCACCCCGCGATGCCCACCGGCACGGCCGGCACGGGAGCCACCGGAGGTGCGGGCGGGGGGAACGGTGGCGGCGACGAGGGTGGGGCGGGAGAGCGGAACGGCGATTCGGGAAGTCACCCGGTGTCAGGATGAGGCGACGAGACGTGACAGGTTGTCGGGTTCACCCGCCATCGGGCTGGGGAGTCTGCAAGGACACCGCGCACTGCCGTCCGCCGCCTCACCCCTCGCCCCGCGTCCCGCACCTTCCCGCCGCGCACCCTCCCGCCGCGCGCCGCGCGGCCCGCACCTCGCGGCCCACAGCTCGCAGCTCGCAGCCCGTACGTTCCACGGCCGCGCTGTCACCCGATCGCCCGCGTGACGCGCCGCCCGCACCGGTCGTTGGTCCCGTCAGCCCTCACTGATCCAGGAGCGGTTCCCTTGACGCCATCGCAGCCCCAGCCCCAGTCCCAGCCCTCGAACGGCTCGCCGTCCCGGATCGTGCGGGCCGCCCTGGTCCAGACCCGGTGGACCGGCGACCAGGAGTCGATGATCGCCCTGCACGAGCGGTACGCCCGCGAGGCGGCCGCGCAGGGCGCGCGGATCATCGGCTTCCAGGAGGTCTTCAACGCGCCGTACTTCTGCCAGGTGCAGGAGCCGGAGCACTACCGGTGGGCCGAGCCGGTCCCGGACGGGCCCACCATCACCCGGATGCGCGCGCTGGCCGCCGAACTCGGCCTGGTGATCGTGGTGCCGGTGTACGAGGTGGAGCAGCCGGGCGTGTACTACAACACCGCCGCGGTGATCGACGCCGACGGCAGCTACCTGGGCAAGTACCGCAAGCACCACATCCCGCAGGTCAAGGGGTTCTGGGAGAAGTACTACTTCAAGCCCGGCAACCTGGGCTGGCCGGTCTTCGAGACCGCGGTGGGCCGCGTCGGCGTCTACATCTGCTACGACCGGCACTTCCCCGAGGGCTGGCGCGCGCTGGGCCTGGCGGGCGCGCAGCTGGTCTACAACCCCTCCGCCACCAGCCGGGGCCTGTCCGGCTACCTCTGGCAGCTCGAGCAGCCGGCCGCCGCGGTGGCCAACGAGTACTTCGTGGCGGCGATCAACCGGGTGGGCACCGAGGAGTACGGCGACAACGACTTCTACGGGACCTCCTACTTCGTGGACCCGCGCGGCCAGTTCGTCGGCGAGCCGGCCTCCGACAAGGAGGAGGAACTGGTCGTCCGGGACCTGGACTTCGGGGTGATCGAGGAGGTCCGCCAGCAGTGGGCGTTCTACCGCGACCGCCGCCCGGAGGCCTACGGGCCGCTGACCGGGGCCTGAGGCCCACACCCCCGGCGCCCAGCCGCCTCGCGCCCACGCCCCTGGCGCCGAGCCCCGTTTCGCCGAGCCCCCTTTCGCCGAGCCCCGTGGAGGGACCGATGACCGTCACGCAGCACCAGTCCGCCGCCCTGTACGAGCGCCATCGCGCCGTGCTGCCGTCCTGGCTGGCCACCTACTACCGGGAGCCGATCGAGCTGACCCACGGTGAGGGCCGGCACGTCTGGGACGCCGAGGGCAACCGCTACCTCGACTTCTTCGGCGGCATCCTGACCACCATGACCGCGCACGCGCTGCCCGAGGTGACCAAGGCGGTGGCCGAGCAGGCCGGCCGGATCCTGCACACCTCGACCCTCTACCTCTCCCGCCAGATGATCGAACTGGCCGAGCAGGTGGCGCAGTTGTCGGGCATCCCGGACGCCAAGGTGTTCTTCACCACCTCCGGCACCGAGGCCAACGACACCGCCCTGCTGCTGGCCACCGGCTACCGCCGCTCCAACCAGGTGCTGGCACTGCGCAACAGCTACCACGGCCGGTCCTTCTCCACGGTGGGGATCACCGGCAACACGGCCTGGTCCCCCACCAGCCTCTCCCCGCTGCAGACCCTCTACGTGCACGGCGGGGTGCGCGACGCCGGACCCTACGCGCACCTGTCGGACGGCGAGTTCATCACCGCCTGCGTCGCGGACCTGGAGGACATGCTCGGCCAGGCGCAGGGCACGGTGGCCGCGCTGATCGCCGAACCGATCCAGGGGGTCGGCGGGTTCACCCAGGGGCCGGACGGGCTGCTGGCCGCCTTCAAGCGGGTGCTGGACCGGCACGGGATCCTGTGGATCAGCGACGAGGTGCAGACCGGCTGGGGCCGCACCGGCGACCACTTCTGGGGCTGGCAGGCGCACGGGCAGGCCGGCCCGCCCGACCTGCTCACCTTCGCCAAGGGCATCGCCAACGGGATGTCGATGGGCGGGGTGGTGGCCCGCGCCGAGGTGATGGACAGCCTGGGCGCCAACTCCATCTCCACCTTCGGCGGCAGCCCGATCACCACCGCCGCCGCGCTGGCCAACCTGCGCTACCTGCTCGAGAACGACCTCCAGGGCAACGCCCTGCGCACCGGCGCGGTGCTGCGCGAGCGGCTGGCCGAGGCCTGCGTCGACCTGCCGGTGGTGCACCAGCTGCGCGGGCGCGGGCTCATGCTGGGGCTGGCCCTGAGCGACGCCGAGGCCGCCTCCGCGACCCTCGAACACGCCCGGGAACTGGGCCTGTTGGTCGGCAAGGGTGGCCGGTCGGGCAACACCCTGCGGATCGCGCCACCGCTCTCGCTGACCGAGGCCGAGGCCCGGGAGGGCGCCGACCTGCTGATCGAGGCGCTGCGCCGGGCCGGCGCCCAGCGCGAGGCGGAACGGGCCCGGGCGGACCAGCAGGCACCACAGGCGCCGGCCGACCGGCAGGGGGCGCGGGCATGAGCCGGATCCTTATCCGCGGCGGACTGGTGATCACCGCCGCCGAGGAGATGCTCGCCGACGTACTGATCGAGGACCAGCAGATCGTCGCCCTGGCGGCCAGCGACAGTGCGGCGGCGGCCGGTTGGCAGGCCGAGAGCGTGATCGACGCGACCGGCCGTTACGTGCTGCCGGGCGGGGTGGACGCGCACACCCACATGGAGCTGCCGTTCGGCGGCACGTTCGCCTCGGACACCTTCGAGACCGGCACCCGGGCCGCGGCCTGGGGCGGCACCACCACGATCATCGACTTCGCCGTGCAGCCGGTCGGCGGCTCGCTGCGCGAGGGCCTGGACGCCTGGCACGCCAAGGCCCAGGGCAACTGCGCGGTCGACTACGGCTTCCACACCATCGTCTCGGACGTCAACGAGGCCGTGCTCAAGGAGATGGACCTGCTGGTCGGCACCGGCGAGTCCACCTCCTTCAAGCTCTTCATGGCCTATCCCGGCGTCTTCTACAGCGACGACGGGCGCATCCTGCGCGCGATGCAGCGCGGCGCGGCCAACGGCGGGCTGATCATGATGCACGCGGAGAACGGCATCGCCATCGACGTTCTGGTGGAGCAGGCGCTGGCAGCCGGGCACACCGACCCGCGCTACCACGGCGAGGTGCGCCGCGAGTTGCTGGAGGCCGAGGCCACCCACCGGGCGATCAAGCTGGCCCAGGTCGCGGGTTCGCCCCTCTACGTGGTGCACGTCTCGGCCGCCTCCGCACTGGCCGAGCTGGCCACCGCCCGCGACCAGGGCCTGCCGGTCTTCGGCGAGACCTGTCCGCAGTACCTCTTCCTCTCCACCGACGACCTCGCCGCGCCGGGCTTCGAAGGCGCCAAGTACGTCTGCTCGACGCCGCTGCGGCCGCGTGAGCACCAGGCGGAGCTCTGGAAGGGCCTGCGCACCAACGACCTCCAGGTGGTCTCCACCGACCACTGCCCGTTCTGCTTCACCGGCCAGAAGGACCTCGGCCGCGGCGACTTCTCCAAGATCCCCAACGGCCTGCCCGGGGTGGAGAACCGGATGGACCTGCTGCACCAGGCCGTGGTCGAGGGACGGATCTCGCGGCGGCGCTGGATCGAGATCGCCTGCGCCACCCCGGCCCGGATGTTCGGACTCTACCCGCGCAAGGGCACCATCGCGCCGGGCGCCGACGCCGACGTCGTGATCTACGACCCGGCGGCCCGGCAGACCGTCTCGGCCGCCACCCACCACATGAACGTGGACTACTCCGCCTACGAGGGACGGGAGTTGACCGGGCGGGTGGAGACCGTGCTGTCCCGCGGCAGCGTGCTGCTGGACGACGGGCGCTGGCTGGGCCACGCCGGGCACGGCGTCTTCCTGCCGCGGGCCACCTGCCAGTACCTCTGAGCCCGGACACCTCTCACACCTCCCACCCCCTGACACACCTCCCCACCCCTGTGACCCCACCGACCCCTGTGACGAAGGTAGTTGCGTATGGACATCGGACTCGTGCTCCAGACCGACCCGCCCGCCCGGCTGCTGGTCGAGCGCATGCAGCGCGCCGAGGCCGCCGGCTTCAGCCACGGCTGGACCTTCGACTCCTGCGTGCTGTGGCAGGAGCCGTTCGTGATCTACAGCCAGATCCTCTCCTCGACCAGCACCCTGACCGTCGGCCCGATGGTGACCAACCCCTCCACCCGGACCTGGGAGGTGACCGCCTCGCTCTTCGCCACGCTCAACGACATGTTCGGCAACCGGACGGTCTGCGGGATCGGTCGCGGCGACTCGGCGATGCGGGTGGCCGGGCGCCACCCGGCGACCCTGGCCCGGCTGAGCGAGGCGATGCACGTCATCAAGGAGCTGGCCGAGGGCCGCACGGTGGAGCTGGACGGCACCGAGGTGCACCTGCCCTGGGTGCGCGAGAGCCGGCTGCCGATCTGGATGGGCGCCTACGGACCGAAGGCGCTGGCCCTGACGGGTCGTCAGGCGGACGGTTTCATCCTGCAGCTGGCCGACCCGTACCTCACCGAGTACATGATCCGGGCGGTGCGCCGGGCGGCCGCCGAGGCCGGGCGCGACCCGGCCTCGGTCACCATCTGCGTCGCCGCGCCGGCCTACGTCACCGCGGACGACTCGCCCGCCGCGCTGGCCCACGCGCGCGAGCAGTGCCGCTGGTTCGGGGGCATGGTCGGCAACCACGTCGCCGACCTGGTCACCCACTACGGCGAGCACTCGGACCTGGTGCCCGACGCGCTGACCGAGTACATCAAGGGTCGTCAGGGCTACGACTACTCGCACCACGGCCGGGCCGGGAACCCGGACACCGGGTTCGTGCCGGACGAGATCGTCGACCGGTTCTGCCTGATCGGCAGCGCGCAGGCCCAGATCGAGAAGCTGGAGGCGCTGCGGGCGCTGGGCGTGGACCAGTTCGCCGTCTACGCCATGCACGACGCCGTGGAGTCCACCATCGACGCCTACGGCTCCACGGTCATCCCGCACCTCCGGGGCTCCGCCCACCCCAGCTGACACGCCCACCGGGATGGCGCCCACCCAGGGCGCCATCCCCGCCGCCACCGGGGCGACTGCGGCGGCGACAGTGGTGGCCTCACGGCCGCCCGGCGACCGTGATTATCATGCGCTCTGTGAATCTTCAGAAGCTGGTGGACGAACAGGCAGGTCTTCGCGAGGTCCCGGCCGTGGCGGCGGGTTCGTCGACCGCGGGCGTGCGCACGACGGCGACCCGTGGGACGGTGGCGGTGACCGCGGAGTCGGGCTTCCGCATCGCGTCGCTGACGAAGGTCCTCACCTCCACCGCGCTGGTGCGCGCGCTGCGGGACCGGGGCATCCCGCTGGACACGCCCGTGCTGGACCTGCTCCCCGCCCTCGCGCCGGACTGGCGGGCCGAGGAGCGCCTGACCGTCGAGCAGATCCTGGGGCAGGTCTCCGGCCTGCGCGCCTCGGTGGACGCGGCGGCCGCGCAGGCTCTGGGCGAGGGGGACGAAGCGCTCCTGGAGGCCGCCCGGCTGGTGGTCCGCGCCGGGAACGAGCGGGCGCCCGGCGAGCGGTGGTCCTACTACAACGGCAACTACTTCCTGGCGGGCTCGGTCCTGGCGGCCCTGGGCGGCACGACCTACGAGAACACGCTGCGCGCGAGCCTCCTCGACCCCTGGGGCCTCACCCGGACGGGTTTCGACACCCCCGTGTCGTCCGTCACCGGGTGGAGCGGCACGGCCGAACTCCCGCTGCCCGCCTACCCCCGCAGCCGCCGGCCCAGCGGGGGCCTGTGGTCGTCGGTGTCGGACCTCCTGACCGTCGGCGAGGGCCTGCTCGCCGACCGGGCCCTCCTGGAGGAGATCCGTCGCCCGCGCACCCGGCCCGACGACCCGATGACCTACGGGCTCGGCTGGGCCCTGGGGCGGTCGGGACAGATGTACCTCAACGGACGCCTGCCGGGCTACCGGGCCGCCCTGCTCCTGCTCCCCGACCAGGACCACGTGAGTGTGGTCCTCGCCGGCCAGGACACCGCCCTCCCCGCCGTGGCACGGCTGCTCAGCGCCGTGCAACACCCCCTGACCGGGGACGACATCGCCGAGGCCGTGGACGACTTCGCCGCCTGAGACCCCGCAGGTCGACTGCCTCCCGGGCCGCCCGGATCACTGCCGAACAGCCGCTCAGAGAGTGGCCGGCAGGTAGTACGGACGGTTGTGGGCGGCCACCGGGGGCGACTGGAAGGTCCACGCGCCGACGGGCGGTGCGGTGCCGAGCAGGGTGGCCAACTCCCGGCCGACGCCGCTGCCGCCGGCGGCCAGCCGAACCCGGGCCGCCTCCCTGGGGCTCAACTCGTGGTATCGGTACGGCTGGTAGACGTTCATCGGGCCGGCCAGCAGGCGGTCCTGCGGGTCGGTGCCGTAGCCGGTGACCGGGGCGTTGTTGACCGGCTCGAAGGGCAGCCCGGTGAGGTCGGCGTCCAGCGAGAACAGCAGCCCGTCCTGGCGGTCCAGCCCCTGCCCGGCCTGCGTGAGCCGGGCGGGCCGGCAGGCGACCGACCACCGCTGGTCGGTGGAGGGCCCGTTGAGCGAGGGCATGGTGGCCTCGAACCAGCCCGGGTACTTGGGTTCCGCGTACAACCTGGTCCCGGCGTCGATGGCGAGCGGGTTGTCGCAGACCACGTGGATCCGGGCGATCCCCAGCAGCCTGGTCTGGTCGTGCCCGCGGGCGTACCCGGCGTAGTCGACGCGCGGCAGCAGGGGTGCGCAGACCGTGGGGTAGGCGATGATGCTGACCTCCACCTCCTGCGTGACGCCCGCGCCACCCGGGTACTGGGCGAAGTACAGCTGGAAGTTGACCGAGACGCAGGCCCGTCCCCCGAAGTCGGCCGCGCTCAGCTGCGGGTGGCGCTCGGCCAGCAGTTCGCGCGCCGGGGCCGGATCGACCAGGTAGTCGACACCGAGCTGGTGCAGGGCGCCGTAGTGGAACGGCAGGTGGTAGGGCTCGGCCACCGGCGGCAGCGGCAGTTGCGACGGAAGCGGCAACGAAAGCGGCAGCGGCAGCGCGGTGGTGGTCCGGAGGTCGGCCATCGGTCATGTCCCCAGGGTCAGGTGTCGTGGAGTGAGGTCACGGTGCATCTGGTCGGCGCTGCGAAGGGCGAGCGCCGCCATGGTCAGTGAGGGGTTGGAGGTCCCCAGTGAGGGCATGCTTCCGCAGCCCACCGCGTAGAGGTTGGGGTGGTCCCAGCAGCGCTGCCACGGGTCGACCACCGAGTCGGCGGCCGAAGTGCCCATCAGGTGGGTGCCCCCGCTGTGCCCCGCGCCCCGGTAGGCGTACCAGCGGCCGCGGTACTCGAAGCAGCCGGGCCGCCCGGGATCCGGATCGTGGCGGGTGTGGTCCTCGGCGCCCAGTCGGGCGAAGAGCTGGTCCGAGACCGCGCGGGCCGCCGCCATCCCGCGCTTGACGTGCTCGGAGAGGTCGTAGTGCAGGACCGGGCGCGGATGGCCGAGGCGGTCCACGTCCCGGTGGTCGATGGTGACCCGGTTGGCGGGGTCGGCCTCCTGCTCCATCTCGAACTGCAGGGCGAACTCGCGCCCGACCCGGTCGCCGACCGTGCGGCGCAGCGCCGGACCGAACAGGCCGCGCCCCTGCCGCCCGCCCTGGCGCAGGAGTTCGGCGACGCGGACGTCCGGCGTGCCGGTCGCCCAGGTCCAGCCCCAGTTGCCGATCTCGATCCGGAACGGCGCCCGGCGGGCCCGGGCCGCGCCGAACCGGAAGCCCTCCAGTCCCGCGGTGGAGCCCGGTCCACGGTAGGGACCGATCTGACGTGGCATCAGACCCCAGGTGAGCAGTACCGGGTGGTCCATCAGATGGCGGCCCACCTGGTCGGTGCGGTTCGCCAGGCCGGAGGCGAGCAGCAGCCGGGCGTTCTCGATGGCGTGCGCGGCCAGCACCACCAGCCCGGCCGGCCCGGTGGACGCCGTGCGGACCGGCCCGACGGGCGCGCCCGTGGCGTCGTCGTAGCGGCGGTACCGCACGCCGGTGGCCCGCCCGTTGGCGTCCGTCAGCACCCGGGACACCACCGCGCGGGCCACCAGGGTGACCGAGTCCGACCAGCGCTGCTGGGTCCGCAGCGGGGTGTACTTGGCCTGCGCGGGGCAGATCGGCACGCAGCTCGCATGACCGGCGCAGCGCGGCCGGTGCTGCGCCGCGGCGACGGACGTGGGATCGGTGGAGCCGCCGCGGTACGACGGGTTGGGCAGGCCGTTGCGGGCGTGCGGGGTGCCGGTCACCCGCAGCCGCACGTCCCGGCCGGCCTCGGGGTCGTGCACCGACGCGCCGTCCAACGCCTGGGCCAGCACCTGGTCCAGGTGGCTGCGGGCGATCTGGTGGTTCGGGAAGACGTAGCCGGCGGGCAGCGGGAGGCCGACGGCCGCCCGCTGCTCCTCGGCGGCCGCGGCCACCCCCAGCTCCTCCTCCGCCTGCCGGTAGTAGGGCTCCAACTCGTGGTAGCCGAAAGGCCAGTTGCGGCCCGGGCCGAAGTCCCCGGCCCGGAAGTCCTCCGGGTGCATGCGCAGGGCCAGGCCCGTCCAGGCCAGCCCCGTCCCACCGTTGGCGCGCAGGTAGCCGCTGCCGTACGGCAGCGGGCCCCTCTGGCGCAGGTGGCCGGTGGCGCGGTAGCCGCCGCCCGGCGTGCCGACCAGGTCGGTGACGTCGGGTGACGGCGCGGCCGGGCTGGTCGGGTAGGGCGAGTTGGGCACCTTGGCGGCAGCGGCGTGGTAGGCCCGCAGGTGATCCTGGTGCCCGTGGTCCGGCGCCGGGGAGCGCCGGCCGGCCTCCAGGACCAGCACCCGGTGACCGTGTGCCCCCAGCCGTGCGGCCACCAGTGACCCGGCGAAGCCCGCGCCGGCCACGATCACGTCCCAGGGCCCGTCGGGTGCCTCGGGCGGGAACGCGGTCACCGCTGCGCCGCCGTGCTCGCCACCGCGGACAGGCCGGCACCGGCGCCGGACAGCGGCGGAGTGGACCAACTGCCGTAGCCGGGGCCGACCGTACCGGGTGCGTGCCCGCCGAATGTGGTCCAGAGCAACCCCGCCGCGTACGTCTCGGGGCTCACCACCACCGCCCCGCCCTCGGCGGTGGGCCAGGCGCCCGTGTACCAGAGGTAGGCGATCGCGACCGCGGCCTCCGCCGTCCGCGGATCCCGGGGCGGCAGCGCCTCCTCGATGTCCCGCCCCTCCTCCAACAGCGCGGTCAGTAGCGCCAGTTCCGGCTCACCGAGCCGCGCCAGCACCGTCGCGTGGTACACCTCGACCATGCCGGTGGCGTGCAGTTCGCCCTCGTCGAAGCCCGTCAGCGCAGCCGACAGCACGACGAATTCCTTGCTCCCCACCCCGAATCGCCCTTCTCGCGGTTGCCGTGCTCATGCCTTCGAGCACCCCGCGCAGACTGCCCCGCACCCCACGAGCCATTCCGGATCCCGGCGGCCACCACCCGAACGAGTGAACGCGCGGAGCTCAGCCCGGGGTGCGCACACCGCGGAACCCGTTGAGGTCGGCCGGGACGCAGCCGGGGCAACCGGCGTTGATCAGGATGTTCGTGCCCGTGCGGCGAAATCCCGTTGCGGAGGCCGCCCCGGTGGATGCGAGGATCCGCGCATGACGTACACCATCAAGACCGTGCGGCACCAGGACTGGCCCAAGGCCAAGGAGATACGGCTGGCCGCCCTCCGGGACCCCGTGGCGCACCTGGCCTTCCTGGAGACGCTGGAGGCGGCCGTCGCCAGGCCCGACGACTTCTGGCTGGCCCGCGCCGAGGCCTCCGCCGAGGGGCGGTCCATGCGGCAGTTCGTGGCGGAGCGGGCCGACGGCGCGTGGCTGGGCACGGTCAGCGCCCGCGTCGAACTGCCGGGCGACGAAACGGCTTTCGGGCAGCTGCCGGAGGTGGCGCAGACGCACGTCGTCGGCGTCTTCGTACATCCCGCGGCACGGGGCGCCGGCCTGGCCGAGCGGTTGCTCGAGGCGGCCCTGGAGTGGTCCTGGTCGCTGGCCGAACCCACCGTCGAACGGGTCCGCCTCCATGTCCACGAGGACAACGCCCGGGCCGAGGCCCTCTACCGCAAGGTCGGCTTCGCACGCACCGGCGCCACGGTCCTCGTCCCCGGTGACGCACCGTTCCGCGAGATCGAGCTCGCCGTCCCGAGGGGCTGAGCACCGGGCGCTCCGCTACCGAGCCGTCACGGCCCGTCTGGACGTCGGGGCGGAGGCGAGCAACGGCGGAGAGCTGCAGGGGCCCCGCCTCGCTCCGATGGTGCACCCCACCCTGTCCGCCGGGCGCCGGCACGCGGGCCTGGTCCTGTGGCCGGGCATCCGGGCAGGCGATCAGGTGATGCGCACTCTCCTCCTCCTGCCGACGAGCACCGAGATCACCCAGTGACAGACGGTCACCTCCCGCCGATCAAGCCACCCACCGGCACGAGCCTCCCATCCGGATCCCCTACGAGCCCCATGGCCTGCGAATCAACGTGAAGACTGCTCATCTGAGCGACAGGTTCATGACGACGTACTTCGCCATTTCGCCAAGATCTTGCCCAAATCCCCCCTAGGCTCATGTGCGAGGCGGTTCTCCGCTATCTCATGTACTCCCTCCCCGATGTGGGCGGTTGCCCCATGTGAACGATGAGAGCAGGGGATGACAGACACACGTGAACACGTAGCAGGCAGCGCGCGCGGGCCCGGTCGGCGACGGCCGGGCAGGCCCGGTCTGCGCGCGACGGGCGGCGTCGCAGCGCTCGTCCTCTGGCTCGGCAGTTGCTCGTTGGTATTGGCGCCGTCGGCGTACCCGCAGGCCGGGGACGGCACGGTGACGGTCAGGGTGATCCGGGCCGTCGACACCAGCGGCACCTGGACGCCCGGGCTGGAACCGGGCATCGGCGGTGTCACGGTGACCCTCACCGACGACGCCGGCACCAGCATCACCGGTGCCACGGCGGCCGACGGCACGCTCACCCTGAACCCGGCGCAGAGCAAGGCCACCGGCGGCAAGTACCGCGTGCAGGTGGTGAATCCGCAGCCGGGCGTACTGTTCCCGGCCTTCGCCTCACCGCAAGGCCTGGACGGCGGACCGACCAAGCTGAGCAGCAACGAGGAGTTCGTCGACCTCTCCGGCAACAAGAGCGTGTCCTTCACCACCGGCCTGTGGAGCCCCGGCGACTACTGCCAGAAGAACGCGCCGCTGGTGACGACCTGTCAGCCTGCCTCGCGCGAGGGAGGATCCCAGCGCACGCTGGTCTCCTTCCCGTACGACACGCGCGGGCAGGACGGCGCCGGCGGTGTCAACGTCACCGACATCGCCACCAACGCCGACACCGGGGCGCTGTACGGCATCGCCTGGAACAAGGCCGACAAGCGGGTCTTCTCCTCGGCGGTGGCCAAGCGCACCACGGACTACGGCCCGGGTGGACCCGGCGGCATCTACGTGACCGACATCGCGGCGAAGAAGACCTCCCTCTTCACCGTGGTCCCGGACGCGGGCACGACGGTGCACGGTCCAGGCACCGATGACGCCTTCCTGGCCGTGCCCGGCGAGGAGAGCCTGGGCGGCATCAAGATCACCGAGGACGGGTCCTCCCTGTTCGTCGTCAACCTCCACGATCGCAAGCTCTACGAGTACGACGCCACCGCGGCGACCGCCACGGCGCCCGAGGCCGCCTTCAGCATCCCGGACCCGGGCTGCCCGGGGGCCGGGGACTGGCGGCCGTTCGGCCTGGGCCTGCAGGACCGCGCCGGATACGTCGGCGGTGTCTGCTCCGGCGAGTCCACAGGCAAGACCTCCGACCTGCGCGTGGTGGTCATGCCGTTCGACCCCGCCACCGGGGCCTTCGGCAAGCCGGTACTGGACCAACCGCTGGACTACCCCCGGCAGTCCACGGTCGGTTCGGGCGCGTGCGACGGCGGCACGGGGTGGTGGCCCTGGACCAACACCTGGCCGACCTCGCAGAGCGGCCAGGCCTGCACGAGTTACCTCGCCCAGCCGGAACCGGAGTTGGGCGAGATCGGCTTCGAGACCGACGGCTCGATGCTGCTGGCCTTCCGCGACCGGTTCGGCGACCGCGCGCCGGCCGGTCCCACGCCGGGAACCCCCGGCCTGGTGCTGTCGGGCGGCGACCTGAACAAGGCCTGCCTGGCGGGCGGGACGTACGTGATGGACACCAACAGCGGCTGCGGGCTCTCCCCCCGGGGTACCCGGTTCTTCGACAACAGCCGGTTGGGGGCCCACCACAATGCCGCGTTCGCGGGGATGGCGCTCTCCAAGGTGGAGGACACCATCGCGGTCTCCAGCTTCGACCCCAACAGCACGGCCTTCGGGACCGGCACCGCCTTCGTCGGGCGCGACGGTGAGCAGCACCCGCCGGACGGGCTGCGACTCAACCCCGCGGGTGTCAACTCGGCGTTCGGCAAGGGCGCCTCGATGGGCGACCTGGAGGTGCTCTGCGACCAGGCGCCCCTGCAGATCGGCAACCGCGTCTGGTACGACCCGCAGCGCACCGGCATCCAGGACCCGGGCCGGCGGCCGGCGGCCGGGGTGACGGTCCACCTGTACGACGGATCGGGCACGTTGGTCGGCACGACGAAGACGACGGCGCGGGGCGAGTACTACTTCGACGACTCCGACGTCACCGGCGGACTCAAGCCGAAGAGCGGCTACACCATCAAGCTCGACGATCCGGCCGACTACGCCAAGGACGGTCCGCTCTACGAGTGGGTGCCGACCGACGCGAACGTCGGGACCAACCACTTCATCGACTCCAAGGGGACCGTGCCGCCCGGTACGGCGTTCCCCGTGAAGGCGCTGACCACCGGCGGGCCGGGCGAGAACAACCACACCTACGACTTCGGCTTCCGGCAGCAGGAGGGCGTGCTGCGCGTGGTCAAGCACGACCAGGACGGCAAGGCGCTGGCCGGAGCCGCGTTCCAACTGTGGGAGGAGAGCAACGGCACCGACGGCCTGCAGAGCGACGGGTCGAAGCCGGACACCAAGGTGGGCGCCGTCTGCACCACCGGGGCCGACGGCATCTGCCAGGGCAGTGGCACGGTGGGGACGTACTACTGGCAGGAGGTCAGCCCGCCCGCAGGCTACACCGCGCCGGACTCGACCGTCTTCGGGCCACTGGTCCTGACGGCCGACAACCTCACCACCGGGGTCTCGGTGACGGCGGTCAACCAGAAGATCGTCACCCCGACGCCGACCCCCACACCGACGCCGGACCCGTCGCCCACACCCACGCCGACGCCGGAACAGTCCCCGACACCCACGCCGACGCCGACGCCGGACCAGTCCCCGACGCCGACGCCCGCCGCGACCACGCCGGTGCCGGTCGTGCCGGGCCCGGGCTCCCCGCCCGGCTCGAGCCTGGCCTTCACCGGCATGAACGAGCTGGTTCCGTTCGCCCTGGTCGGTGGCGCCGCGTTCACCGCGGTCGGCGCCGCGACGCTCGTGCTGACGCGCAGGCGCAAGGCCTCGGCACAGCGCGGCTAGGTCCCGCGAGGGGCGATCGGCACCGTCTTTCCCGGGGCCGGATCGGGCGGGGGGGGTG
>NZ_BAAALF010000073.1:0-37822 GCF_039528135.1 Kitasatospora nipponensis
CGGGGATGATCATCGTCATGCCCGACGGCGGCCCTCGCAGCTGGTACACCAACTGCTCGTGCACGGCCGCAGAGCACGGCCACGGATCTTCACAGGGGACCTGCCGCGCCCGCAGGGAGGTGCTGGCACCCTTGTCAGGTGGTGAAGAACGGATTCGGTGATGACGTTCCGGGAGCTGGACAGAGGCCGGAGTTCTGGGCCGGCTACCTGGCGCGGATGTGGGATGTGGACGACTCGGACAGTCGGCTCGTCGCGAGCTGGTTCGGTACGGACACCGCCGGTGCCGACGCTGCGTGGGAGGCGCATCTGGAGCACGTGGGAGAGTTCCAACTGCCGTTCGGCGACGGTCATACCGTGCACGTGACCAGCTCCGACCTCTTCCCCATCGACTGGGGGACGGACTACCGCATCACGCACCCGGACTGGGACCCTCGGCGCGGCGACACCGGACGCCTCGCCCTGCGGGACGGAGGCAGTGTGCGCCGCAGCGGCCATGACGCCGGTCCGTACCAGAAAGGCCCGGGTCTGTCCTGGCGGGAGCTGACACACATCGCCAACACGCCTGACCTGGGCGCCCCGGGGGTCCACGACCTTCACGCCCGGCTACTGCTCCTGCTGCCCGCACTCGCTGACGCCGATCTGCCCGCCGACACGGCTGACGTGATCGGCGCGGCGCTGGTCCGGGCCGGCGTCCCCGCCCTGGAGGGGACGCGCGCGGCGGCGTTCTTCCTGGACCATCCGCTGTGGGAGGCTGCCCACTGGACCGTACCGGCCACCGGAATCCCCCAGTGTGACGCCCCGCGAAGCCCGCGGTTCGGTCGCTCCCTGGCTCAGGGCATCACCTGTGAGCAGGCCGACCGACTCGCCCGCGCGCTCGGCACGTGCCCCGCTTGAGGGCAACGCGCGCGATGCTCTCCGGCAGGTCGCACTCGTGCTCATGTGACCACAGACCGGACATCATGAGACTTCGCCGAGGCCCTGCCCGGGGAGGGCGTGTCGGTGGTTCGGGACGGGTGGGGCCCCCGCCGAGTGGTGGTTCGGCAGGGGCCCGCAGGCGTGTGCCCGGTGGTCGTGCTGCGGCGTCACTGCACCGTCAGCGTGAGGGTTTCGGGGTTGCCGCTGTTGCCCTGGTAGACGGTGTCGCCGCTGTAGACGGCGGTGATGGTGTGGGTGCCGGTGGTGCGGAAGGCTGTGACGGTCCCGGCTGCTGCGCAGTTGCCGAGGGAGAGGAACAGGCGTGCGGTGCCCAGGGTGGTGCCGGTGGTGGTGTCGGTGAACGTGACCGTGCCGGTGGGCCTGGTCGTGGAGCCGGCGGTGGGGCAGACGATGTCGCTGAGCACGACCGGAAGGCCGACCCGGGTCCGGGGAGGCATGGCGGTCAGGGTCGTCTTCACGGGCTTGCCCGGAGTGAGGTAGCTGATGGTGATGCCCGGGGCGGAGCTGGTGACGGTGGGGCCGGTGCCGCCGGTGGGGACCAGGGACGAGCCGCCGCCTCCGCCACCCCCGCCGCCGCTCGGACTGATGAAGGGGTTGATGTTGCCGCCGCCGCCTCCGCCGTAGTAGCCCCCGCCTCCGGCGCCGCCGGTCAGGGAGGCGCCCGGGCCGCCGCCGGTGCCGCCGGCCCCGAGCGTGCCGGGCCCACCTCCGTAGTACCCGCCCCCGCCGGTGCCGCCCGTCCCGCCGTGGGTGGACGTGCCCGCCCCGCCGCCGTTTCCTCCGTTGCAGGTCGCGTCCGCGCCTGGCTGACCGGCGTCTCCGCCCGAGCTTCCGGTGCACTGGCCGGCCCAGCCGGCTCCGCCGCCGCCCGCGGCCACGATGAGGCGGGAGTCGGTGGTGGTCAGGGGGGTGGTGCCGGGCTGGGTGCGGACGTCGGCGGCACCGCCACCGCCACCGGCGAAGTGGGTGCTGCCGCCGCCGTTGAAGCCACCGGTGCACTGCGCGCTGCCGGCGCACTGGCTGCCGCCGGTGGAGGTGCCGCCGACTTCGACGTAGAGGGTCTGCCCGCCGGACAGCCCGGTGAGCGTGCCGGACACCTGGGCGCCCCGGCCGCCGCTGACGCCGTTGTCCTCCACGCCGCCGCCGCCACCGATCGCCATGACGTCGACCTGCGTGACACCGCTGGGCACGGTGAACGTCTGCTCGGCGCCGGTGAAGGCGAACGTGCAGGTGGTGGTGGGGCCGGACACCGAGCAGGTGCCCTGCGCGTAGGCGGCCCCGGACAGCGCCACCGGAGCGATGGCGGCGGTACAGAACACGCCGGCCGCCACGGCCAGCGCCCGGCCCCGGGCGGCGGCCGAACCGCCACGATGCCCGGCACCAGGACCCGACCGGCGGGCAACATCCGACAGTGAGAACGTCACGATCCACTCCAGAAGACGGAAGAGGGCCTCTCGGCGGAGGATTCCTCCCACTGTGGATCACCCGGCCAAAGCCACGGCCCGCCTTCGGCCTGACACACCGTCGGTTCACACCAGCGGGTCCCCGGGCCCGCCCTTCGGCCCCACCCGACGCCCAGCGCACGATCACGGTCTCGAAGCAGGCACCCGAGTGCTATCAGAACTCGGCGATCCCGCACGGCCGGAGCATCGGGTGCTCTCGTCCCCGAGCGACAGATACGGGGCGGACCCTAAGGGCTTGCAGATGATTACTGACTTCGGCTCGTCAGCGTGAGCCTCCCCGAAGTCCCTGACGGGCTCATGGGCCTGCGGCCTGACCCTCGACACCCAACGTCACCCTGACCAGCCGAAGTCAGTACTGGCAGGCAAGCTGGCTCAGCCGCAGGCGTGCTTCCTGTCCACGGGCGCCGATCGCTAGGGGTTGGCGGCCAACACCTCGTATACGTACTTCGCCATGTCCAGGCCACGCGGTCTCGCCACGGCGGGCGCAGGCGAACCTGCGGTCTGCATCTCGTAGGACACCTGCACGAGCAGGTTGTCGATGCGGAACATCACGTGGGCGTACCCGTAGTCCTTGCCTGTCGGGTTGGAGATGCAAAGGTCGTCAGCGAAGCCATGGAGCCGCAGGGCGTTTCCGTAGAAGGAGTCCGTGCGCTCCTTTTCGAAGGCCGCTGATCCGTAAGCGCCAGATGAGAACCGGAACATCGTGACCTCGACGTCGGCGGCCCAGGGATGCTCGTACCAGTAACCTTCCGTGCTCCACCGGCATCCGTGTGACTCTGAGATACCGGCGAAGAGGATGGCGCCCGGCGCTGTGCCGTCTTCCGTGCCAGTGTCCATATCGGGAATGATCGTGCTTGATCGGCTCCCGACCTTGTCGCAGATCTCGGGGATGCTCTGGTAGCGCACAGTGACCGCCTGCGTCGGGCTTGCGCTGGGCGTCGGGCTCAGGCTGGGGGTCGGGCTGGCGCTGGGCGTCGTGGAGGGTGTGGTCGGGGAGCTTGCCGAACCCGGCTGGCGGCCGGCGGTTCCGCGGCTCTGCGAGAGTGCATACGGGAAGATGGCAACCGCCGCGAGCAGGAGGGGCGCCACCACCGCCACGGCTGTCCTGCGACTCAAGACCGACCTGCCCGGCGGGTCACGCACTTCGGTGGGCAGAGCTTTGGTGCGCGGGCGTTCACCTAGCGGTACGATCTCGGCCGTGGCAGCGGCATCTCGCAGTCCCGCGTCGGCACCCGCCGCGTCGAGGCGCAGGCCGGGATCGCGCGTCAGCAGGCCGGCGATCGTCGGTGCCAACACTCCTGCGCGCGTCATCGGTTGGGGGTCACGAGTCATGACCGCCGCGAGCGCGGCCGCCACGTTATCGGCGGCGTACGCTGGTCGGCCCTCGACGGCGAAATAGAGCGTGGCTCCCAGAGACCACAGATCCGCTGCCGGACCAGGCTCGGCTCCGGCCAGTCGTTCTGGGGCGACATAGCCGACGGTGCCGAGCAGCGCCGTCGTCTGGGGCGCGGTGGCACCGGCGACCGACGCGATCCCGAAGTCGGTGAGCACCGGTTGGCCTTTGTCGTTGAGCAGCACGTTCTGCGGCTTGACGTCGAGATGCAGGACACCCTCGCCGTGCGCTGCTGACAGTGCGTTGACTAATTGTGTGCCGACTTCAGCAGCCCGCTGCGGACTCAGCGGGCCGTTGGCCTGGACCTCTTGGTCGAGGGTACGCCCGGCGATGAAACGCATGACGATCCACGGCTGCCCGTCCTCCTCAAGGACGTCGTGCACTGCCACGATTCCCGGGTGTTCGAGGCGGGCGATCGCCCTGGCTTCGCGCATCGCACGCGCCCGTAGTCTGGCCTGCTCCTCGGCGTTGAGGCCATCCGGCAGATGAAGCGCTTTGACGGCAACCGTGCGGTGCAGCTTCTGGTCGTACCCTCGCCAGACGGAGCCCATCCCACCCGTGCCGATCGGCTTGCTCTCCAGCACGTATCGACCGTCGGCGAGGCTCTGTTGTCCGCTCACGGCCAAACCTTACAGCGGCTCATCTGAGGCAGTAGGTGAGTTCGGGTGAATCCTGCCTCGCCCTCGAAGCAGATGTAGCCCGCGCAGGCCGCCCTGGCGCTTTACCTCCGCCCAGGTCGCCTCCTTCCATGCGGTGACGGTTTCCCGCTTCTACGCGGGAGAGTCCTGCTGGCCTCATGACAGTCATGTCGGTGGCTACCGCGCTGATCTCCGCACGCCGCGACGAGGAGATCGACATGGGCACCTGGGACATCGGCCCGTTCGAGAACGACATGGTGGCAGACTTCGCAGACGCCCTCGACGAAGTGACGGAGGACGGGCGGGAGGCTCTCGTCCGAGCCACGCTCGTCCGTGCCGTCCGGGCCCGGGAGCCCGGACGAAGCCGTGCCGACCTTCGCCGCCGATCTTCAGCCACTCGCCATCGAGGCGCTCGATCGGGTCGTCGCTGATGCATCCGAGCTCGCCGAACTCCTAGGACGAGTCCGTCGATGGCCCCAAGTGGCGGCAGAGCGTCCGACGCATTCGAGCCGTGCTGGCACCGGAAGCTGAACCCCGGGAAGCCCCGCCGCAAGCCGATCGAGCCCGGGCCGCACCTCGACGGCGGGGGATTCACGGTGCGTGCCCGCGACCCCGAGGGGCGGCGGACGGGGCAACCCGCTGATGCCGGAAGAACGTTGATGGGGTCGTCCACCCTCAGGCGAACGACCCCACCAACGCTGTCAGGCCCTACGGGCAGAGGACGCCGCCGACGCCGCACGGCGGGGGCTGGACGGGGAGGCTGTTGGACCACCAGATGATGGTGTTGTTGTAGTACATCGCTATCGCGCCGCCGGGCATGATGTCCAGGAAGGCGCCGGGGTGGTTGTAGGTACCGCTGGACCACACCGGCCAGTTGGCGGCGTTGTAGACCACGAGGTTGCCGTCGCTCTGCATCACGAGGCGGTGGCCGGTGCCGTTGGTCACCGGGGCCCAGACCACCGCGCCGTTGTGGGTGAGGACGACGTTGCCGTTGCCCTGCAGCGTCAGGGCCGTCTCGCCGTAGCCGGCGGTCCAGGACTGGTTGAGGTCCAGGCCCGAACCCCCGTAGACGAAGGTGGCGGGCTCGTCGTTCGCGATGCGGGAGGCCGCGGAGACCGGGGCGGGTGCGGCCTGGGCGGCGGTCCCGGCGGCGAGGGTCGTGCCGAGGGCGAGTGCGGCACTCGCACCCAGCAGGGCGATCCGGCCGATCCCGGTGAGTCTTGAGGTGTGCCGACGCATGGGGCTCCCTTGGTCAGGTGGACGGGTGAGGTGGAAGTGCTGCGGACAACCCTGGCAGGGGCGACGGGCGTTAGCCAGGATGAATTCCAGCCACAATTCATTCACACCAGTTAACGCGCCACGGCGTCGCGCGGGCTGTGGGTGGGGCGCGCCGCCTCGTCGGCTGCGGCAGTGGCAGGCTGGACCCCATGTGCGGCCGATACGTCTCCACGACTGGTCCCCAGGACCTGACCACCCTGTTCGGCGTGACCCGCTGGGACCCCGCCGAGACCCTCGCCCCCAGCTGGAACACCGCGCCCACCGACCCGGTGTGGGCCGTCCTGGAACGCGTGGACCGCTCCAGCGGGGAGCTCTCCCGCCAGCTGCGGCCGCTGCGGTGGGGGCTGGTCCCGTCCTGGGCGAAGGACCCGGGCGCCGGGGCGCGGATGATCAACGCGCGCGCCGAGACCGTCCACGAGAAGCCCGCCTTCCGCAAGGCCTTCGCGACCCGGCGCTGCCTGTTGCCCGCCGACGGCTACTACGAGTGGATCGCCGTGCCGGCCGCCGAGGGTCGCAAGGCCTACAAGCAGCCCTACTTCATCGCGCCGGCCGACAGCGGCTCGCTGCTGGCGATGGCCGGGCTGTACGAGTTCTGGCGCGACCCCACCCGCCCCGACGACGACCCGCTCGCCTGGCTGACCACCACCACGATCATCACCACCCAGGCCCGCGACGACGCCGGCCGCGTGCACGACCGGATGCCGCTGACCATCGGTCAGGACGACTTCGACGCCTGGCTCGACCCCGACCACACCGACCCCGCGGAGCTGCGCACCCTGCTGCAGACCGCCGCCGGCGGCCACCTCATCGCCCGCCCGGTCTCCACCGCCGTCAACAGCGTGCGCAACAACGGCCCGCAGCTGCTGGAGGAGGCCCCCGACGCCCCTCCCCTGACCTGACGCGACGCGACCCGACGCGACGTGACCCGACTCGCCGCGGCGCGCCGCGGCGGATGCGGGGTCGGTCAGCGGGCGGTGCGGGGGGCGTCGCGGAGCTGCCGGCGGGTGACGCCGAGCTTGCGCAGCACGCTCGCCACGTGGTGCTCGGCGGTGCGCGGCGACAGCGCGAGGACCCGGGCGATGTCCTGGTTCGACGCGCCGCCCGCCAGCAGCCCCGCGACCTCCCGCTCGCGCGGGGACAGCTCGTCGCCGCCCGCGCGCCGGCCGCGCGGGGCCGGGCCAGGCCGGCCGCTGCCGCGCAGCAGCTGACGGCACCGCGCGGCGTCCGCGGTCGCACCCAGCCGGGCGAACACCTCCAGCGCCTCGTGCAGTTCGGCCGCCGCCGCACCCGCCTGCCCCGGGAAAGCGGCCAGCCGCAGCCGCCCGGCCTCCCGCCCCCCGCGCCGCGTGGGGGATGCGGCCGAGCGCCTCGAACCGGGCCCGCGCCCCCTCCAGGTGGCCGAGCGCCGCACCCGGATCCGGCGCGGCGGCCAGCAGACCCCGGCCCAGCAGGACCTCGGCCACGGCCGCGGGCGCGTCGCGGCCCTCGATGCCGTGCTCGGCCGCGGCGAGCAGCCGCTCCGCCTCCCCGCGCAGCCCGCACTCCAGCGCCGCCCGCACCGCGACCGGAACGACCCCGGTGGCCCACACCCACAGACCGCTGCGCAGGTTCGCCGCCACCACCGGTCCCATCCTGCGCCACGAGCGGGCCGCGTCGCCCTCCAGGAGGTCCAGGCGCCCGAGCACGGCGGCGGGCGCCTGGGCCACGTCCCAGCCGTGCAGGCCGAAGTCGCTGGTGTCGAACGGCGCGAGGTCCTCGCGCACCTTGGCCCACCGGCCCATCGCGGTGTTCAGCACGGCGCGCTGGATGAGCGCCTCGGCCTGCGCGGGCCCGGTGAGGACGTCCTGCGGCAGGGCGGCGAGCCGCTCGTCGAGCCCGTCCCACCGGCCGCCGACCACGTCCAGGTCCAGCTGGAGCACCCCGCACATCTGGTGGGTGCGCCGGTCGCCGGTGCGCAGGCTCAGGGCCTCGGCCCGGCGTTGCAGGTGCTGGGCGTGGTCGTCATGCCCGCGCAGCAGCTCGCAGTACGCGGCGTTGTAGAGGGCGCGGTTCTTCTGGCACAGGATCGCCCGCTCCGCGCCGTCCGGGGGCAGCGTGGCGATGAGTTCGCGTCCCCGCGGGTCGCCGAGGCCCTCCAGCACGGTGATCCGCGACGCGAGGACGGTGGCGTGGGCGAGGGCCGAGTCGGTCCTCGCCACCGTGCGCGCCGCCCGGTCGATGAGGTCCTCCACCTCGCGGATCGGGCTGTCGCCGTCGACGAGCACGGACATGCTCAGGCTACCCATGGCGATGGCCGCCAGGTCCGGCCGGTCCCCGAGTTCGAGGATCGCGCGTTCCTGCTCGGCCCGGCCGGCCGCGCGGTCGGGGGCCCTGGTGGTCAGGGCCCGGCTGAGGTTGAGGCGGATCTCGCCGCGGACCGCCGTGGGCAGGGCCGGGTCGGCGACGATCCGGCGCAGCTGGTCCAGGCAGGCCACCGGGTCGAGCTGGGTGATGGCGGTACTGCTGAGCGCCAGCGCGTTGGCCGTGCGGTCGGCGACGGGCAGGGTGGGCTCGGCGAGCAGTTCCTGCAGCAGTGCCGCGGCGACGCCGTCGTCGCCGACCGCGACCGCCTCCTCGGCCGCGGCCTGCGCCCTCGGCAACCATGCCGCGGTGTCGCCCAGTTGCCGGCTGTGGTGGGCGATCTGGACGAGCGCGGGCGGCGTCTGCGCGGCGAGCAGGTCGACCGCCCGGGCGTGCAGCCGCCGCCGGCGCGGAGCCGGGATCGTCTCGTACACGGCACGGCGCGCGAGCACGTGCCGGAAGCCGTACCGGGCGGTGCCGTTCTCCACCAGGACGTCCACGTCCAGCGCCGCGGTGAGCGCCCGCTCGGCCTCGTCCTCGCCGAGCCCGGCCAGCGCGGCGAGCAGTTCCTCGCTCGCGGGCACCGCCAGCACGGCGGCCGCCCGCACCACCTGTTGGCCGGCCGCGTCGAGCAGCGCGACGCGGCTGTGCACCGCCTCGCGCAGGGCCCGTGGGACCCGGGCGGAGTGCAGGACACCCGGCAGACCGGCCCGCCCCCGCACGCCGTGGGCGGCCAGCACGAGCAGGTCCTCCTCCGCGGCGAGCGGCAGGCCGCCGGTGCGCTCGCCCGCCCCCCCCCCGCCCCCCCCGCCCCCCGCCCCCCCCCGCGGGGAGGCGGTGAGCTCCCGGACCTGGGCCTCGGTGAGCGGGGCGAGCGCGATGTCGGCGCCGCCGACACCCACCGGGCGCCGGTAGGCCTGACCGAGCACGTTCCGGGGGCCAGGCAGGTCCTGGGAACGGTAGGTGAGGACCAGGCGCAGGTCCGGTGGCGGGTTGCGGGCCAGCAGCAGCATCAGCTCGCGGGTGGCCTCGTCGATCCAGTGCACGTCCTCGATCATCAGGACCACCGGGCCCAGGGCCCGCAGCAGGTCGTGGATCGCGCGCACCAGCTGCTGGTGGCGGGTGTCACCGTCCTGGTCCGCGCCGGCGACCGCGGCCGGCAGGAGCCCGGCCAGCTCGGGCAGGTAGGGCGCGAGGACGGCGGTGGCCGGGCTGAGGACGGTCGCGGGCCCGACCCGGGCGTGCCCCTCGCGCAGGGCGTCGATGACCGGTCCGAAGGGCAGCGGTTCGCGCAGCGGGTGGCACCAGCCGCGCAGCACCACCGTGTCCGAGCCCTCCAGGTGGGCGGCGGCCTCGCGCAGCAGGCGGGACTTGCCGATCCCGGCCTCGCCCTCGACGAGGACCACCGCGGGCGCCGCGCCGACGGCCGTGGTCAGCGCGTGGAGTTCCCGCTCGCGGCCGACGTGCGCGAAGCCCGTGCGGCGGCCTGGCCCCGTGCCGCTGATCTCTGTTCCGGGCATGCGCACCACCGCGTGAAGGAACGGCCGTCCGTCCTCCCCCGATCCTCGCACCGCGCTCCGGGCCGCGCCCCGCGGGCAGGCTCGGCGGCGGGGGCTGTGCGGCGGGGTGGGCGGCGTGCTGGCGCGGGTTTTCAGCCGCGCAGCCACCCGGGGGTCCACCGCTCCGACAGCACCAGGTCCACGCCGCCCAGCACCGGCGCCCGGTCGCCGAGCGTGGAGCAGCTGACCGGCACGTCGGAGTCGACGGGCAGCGCGCGCAGCGCCGCCCGTACCGGCTCGGCGAGCCGGTCGCCCAGGGCGGCGAGCGCACCGCCGAGCACGATGGCCGAGGGGTCGACCAGGAGCGTCGCCGTCGCCACCGCCTCGGCGATCAGGCCGACGTCGTCGGACCCCGGCCGGGACGACATCGACGGCTGCGACACCGACGACGCCGGCGACGTCTGCGACCCGTTCGAGGGCCGGAGGGCCGTGTCGTCCAGGTAGGCGTCCAGGCACCCGCGCCGCCCGCACCGGCAGAGCCGTCCGCCGGGGCGCACGACCAGGTGGCCCAGGCTCCCGGCCCGGCCGGGGCGGCCGCGGTGCAGGAACCCGCCGATCACCATCCCCACCTCGAACCGGCCGGTGTGGGTGATGTTGAGGAGGGTGTGCGCGCCCGCGGCCTCGCCCCGGGAGAACTCCGCGAGCGCGCCGAGGCCGGCACCGCTCGCGACGGCGACCGGGATCTGCCAGAGCCGGCCCACCAGTCGGGCCACCTCGGCCGGCTGCGGGCCGCGGGCGGCCGTGCGGGCCTCGGCCGGTGCGGGGACGCCGGCACCGGTCGGCGCGGGGGCCTCGGTCGGTGCGGGGGCCTCGGTCAGTGACAAGGCCGCGCCCAGCAGCAGCCCCGGGCCCGTCGCGGAGTCGGCCAGCACCTGCTCGACGCAGCTCAGCAGCAGCCGCTCGGTGGCCTGCGGGTCCTGGCCCTCCGGACGCTCCACCCGGCGCTCCGCCAGGACGGCGCGGGAGCGGCCGCCCACCGCGACCGCCAGGTGGCGGGGTCCGACCTCGATGGCCAGCGCGGTGCCGGCGGCGCGGTCGAAGGAGACCAGGACGGGCCGGCGGCCGGTCCGGCCGTGCGCGACGGCGTGCTGGGTGACCAGGCCCCGCGACTCCAGCTCGGAGACCAGGCTCGACACCGTGGTCAACGACAGCCCGCTGCGCTGCGCGAGGTCCTGCCGGGTCGCCGGCCCGTGGCGGCAGAGCAGGTGGAGCAGCAGGGCCCGGTGGGCCTCCCGTCGCCGGGCCGGGCCACGGGCGGGCCGGCGCTCCCCGTCGACCTGCCCTCCCGGCGTCATCGGCACACCCGCACGAGGACGGGCGAGCGCGGGTCGAGGCGCACCCGGGCCTCGACCACGGTCCCGGCCGGCCCCGAGGCGATGGTGCAGCGGTCGGTGAGCGCCCGGACCAGGGCCAGTCCCCGCCCGCACACGATGTCGTCGTCGGCGGTGCTGCGCCGGGGCTCGGGCCGCTCGCGCCAGCAGCCGCAGTCGCGCACCGACAGGAGCAGGTGCGTCGGTCCGATCCCGACCAGGATGGCGACCGAGTGGCTGCCGCTGTGCAGGACGGCGTTGGTGACGAGCTCGCTGACGACCAGCAGCGCGGTGTCGCAGGTGCTCGCGGGCAGGTCGAGATGCCGGGCGCAGGAGAGGACGAAGTGCCGCAGCCGCGGGACGGACGCGTGGTCGGCGGCCGTGGCACAGGCCGCCGGGGACCAGGCCGTCGGCGAGCAGGCCGTTGGCGAGCAGGCCGTCGGTCCCGTCGGCGAGCAGGGAGCCGGGGACCAAGGAGCCGGGGACCAGGCGGAGGGTGGGCCGGCCGGGTGCTCGGCGGCCGGTCCGAGGGAGCGGGTGATGATCATGTCGGTCTCCCGGCGTCATGGTCGGGCGGTCGCGGGGGCGGCGGACGGGCCTGGACGCGTTCTCGGCGTCCAGGGCCGCCTTCGTCGCCCCTCAGGCGGTGCGGCCGCGTGGTCGTGCGGTGGTTCGGGTCGGTCGGCCGAGGCCCATCGGCGGAGTTCCGCGGGCTGAGTTCCGTCCCGGAGTTCCGTCCCCGGAGGGTCATCGGCGCGGGGTCATCGGCGGAGTTCCATCAAAGATCGGCCCGCGCAGCCGCGGCTACGGCTGCGCGGCGGTATTCCGGTGTCGTTTCGGCCTCGTGCGGAGCCGGCCGGCACGGTGCCTGGGTAGTGGGTAGGTAGTTCGCCCTGCCGGCACCCGGAGGTGAGTGGCGCCGGGTGCGTGCCGGTCGTACCGCACGGACCGGTGGCCCCGGTCCCGGCGGGGACCGGGGCCACCGGCGCCGGCTGGTGCCGGCTGGTGCCGGCTCGTTCAGGTGGTCGGAGCGGGTGTCAGCCGGCCTGGAGCGTCCACTGCTGGGTGGCGGAGGTGCCGCTCGGGGTCTGCTGCACGAGGTCGGTGTTCCTGACGGTGGCGCCCCCGGCGGTGTCCAGGGCCTTGCCGCTGTTGAGGTTGAGGACCGTCCAGTTGCCGTTGGCCGCCGGCCGGAAGGCCCACTGCTGGCTGGCGCTGGCGGCGGCACAGGTCGCCTGCTGGATCCTGGACTGGTCGGCGGTCGGGGGCGCGGCGACGTCCAGGCAGAGACCGGAGTTGCCGTTGGTGATGGTGAAGTAGCCCGCGGTGCCGGCGGTGTGCAGGGTCCACTGCTGGTTCGGGGCGCCGTTGGGCGTCCACTCGATCGCCGAGCCGCCGGGCACCTTGGAGCCGCCGGACATGTCCATCGCCAGGCCACCGGAGGCGTCGGTGAAGCGGTACGAGACGCCGTCGACCGGCATCGGGGTGAGGTTCCACCGCTGGTTGGCCTGGCCGGTGGCGTGGTACTGGATGACCTTGGTACCGGGGGTGCCCAGCGCCTGGTAGACGTCCATCACCTTGCCGCTGAGCTTGCTGGTGAGGGTGTAGGCGCCGTCGGTGGTGGGAGCGAGGAGCCAGCGCTGGTTGTCCCCGCCGTTGGCGGTCCACTGCTGGAGCTGGACGCCGTCGTTGCCGCTGTTGCCCGGCACGTCCAGGACCTTGCCACTGGCCACGTCCGTCAGCGTGTAGGCGCCGCCCGCGGCGCTGAGCTGCCACAGCTGGCTGGTGGCGGCGCCGGGGGGCTGCTCGACCGCCTTGGCCCCCTCGGCGGCCGGGTCGCCGGACAGGTCGAGGGCCTGGCCGGTGAGCTCGCTGGTGATCCGGTAGGTGAAGGGGGTGGGCTGGACGCCGCCGGCGGCGACCGGGGTGACGGTGAGGTTGTCGAACTCCTGGGTCTGGTAGCCGTCGAGACCCAGGCCCACCTGGCCGGCGGCGAACGTGGCGTCGGTGGCGGTGCCGAGCGGGTGGCCGTCGACGGATCCGGTGATGCTGCTGCCCTGGACGGTGACCGCGAGGTGGTGCCAGCTCCCGGTGCCGAGCGCCGTGGTGTGGCCGGACTGGAGGGTGGTCAGCGCGCCGCCGGTGTCGCTCCTGACGATGGACCAGTCACCGGTGTCGGCCACCTCCAGGTAGTAGGCGTCGATCTTGCTGACGAAGCTCTGCGTTCCCACCCGGGCCATCACCCGCACGGATCCGGGCTGCTCCAACAGGGAGTCGACGCCGACCGTGTAGTCACGCCACCCGCCGTCGCCCAGCAGCGTGTAGGGCTGGGAGTAGTTGCCGCCCCACTTGAGCGGGGCTTGGGGCGCCATCTGGCGCACGCACTGGCCGCCGCGCCCGCCGCCGCAGGGGCCCACCTCGAACGAGCCGTTCATGTCGGAGAGCAACGCGGCCTGGCTGTGCGGGGCGTAGCCGTCGAAGCCGTCGCTGTAGGGCAGCGCCATGGCGGCCGGCGGCGGGACGGCGGCGCTGCCCTTGGACTGGCCGGTGGTGGTGGTGAGCGAGTAGACGTAGCCGGGCTGCGCGGTGAAGGAGTAGCCGCCGTTCTGCGGGGTGAGGTCGGCGGTGTGCAGGAGGTACTGCGCGGGGTCGCCGGAGGTCAGGTTGCTGGCCCATACGTGCACGGTGCCGGCCGACAGGCCTCCCTTGACCTGGAGGTTGACGGTCTGCGGGGCGTTCGCGGTGGTGGTCTCCACGATCGTCGACCAGTCGCCGCCGCCCGGCGCTCTGAGGGTGACGTAGCTGCCGTTGGACTCGTTGCCGCCGAGGTGGCCGGAGGCCGAGTCGATGAACGTCCAGCCGGCCTTGGTGAACTGGGTGACCTGGGCGGTGGACCAGACGGTGGCGCCCACGGTGTAGTGGCCCGACCAGGGCTGGTCGGCCTGCAGCAGGCCCACGGTGTCGAACGGCAGGTTCGGGTAGATCGCGGCGACGAGCGGCCAGTTGAACGTCGCGGTGATCCTCCCGTCGACGTAGCCGCGGGTGATGGTGCGGATCTGCGGCGCGGTGCCGGTGTTCAGGTCGAGGGAGCCGTTCTCGCTCGCCCAGATCGGCTTGCCGGACTGCAGGGCCGCGGGCGGCACGGGGCAGTTGTAGGCGGTGCCGGTGTCGCCGGTCCCGCCGTTGGTGCCCTCGCAGGGGTAGTGGTGGCCGATGATGTCCACCGAGTCGGCGAAGGCGGGGTCGGCGGCCATCGCGGTGAGCAACGGCCAGGTGCCGGTGGTGTCGCTCCGGACCGGGAAGCCGGTCCAGTTGTCGTCCGCCACGAGGCGCACCGCGCCGTACCCGGAGGCGTTCAGCGAGGAGCGCAGTTTCGGGAACCAGGTCGGGTCCGGGGTGCCGCTCTCGTTGCGGCCGCCGAGGTAGTCGATCGTCAGGCCGTGCTGCTTGGCGCAGCCGAGCCAGTCCGTGAGGTAGCTGATGCCGTTGTCGTTCCAGAAGTCGCCCTTGCCGGGGGTGGCGACCCAGCCGGGCGCGCCCCAGGCGAGGGCGGCGAGCTTGATGTCGGGGTTGCGGGCCTTGGCCTGCTCCATCAGCCACCACTCGTAGCCGGTGTCGCAGTGCACCTGGCCCTGCACGTGCTCGTGGGAGGCCTCCGCGCCGTCGGTGGAGTTGGTGTCGCCGCCGATCTCGACCTTGAGGACCTGCAGCGCGGCGCCGTAGCCCGGCTTGAACATGTAGTCCAGGATCTGGGACCGCTGGGGCTCCGGGTAGTCGGACAGCAGCCGCGAGTTGCCACCACCGCCGCTGACGGCGCCGACCCCGTCGAAGGTCCGGCCGGTGCCGGCGCCGTCGACGGTCACCGAGGTGTCGGGGATCGGTCCGGCCGTCGACAGCGGCGCTCCGGGAGTGGCGTCGGCCGCCACCGGCGGCGCCACCGCGAGCAGGTTCCCGGCGCTGAGCGCGAGCAGGCACAGGGCGCCAGCCACCCGGCGGCGCCGAAAGCGGGTTCCAGCCATGGATCATCCTCCAGTGAGCCGTTACTTCTGGGATCGGCGACACTTCACCAGCTGCGGGGAATGCATTCCACACCCGGCTTCTGACGGTGTCGGCGGAAATTCAATGACCCCGCCGATTCCCTGTCAAGACAACCGGATCAACCTGCTGGAAATGGGCCGGTTAACTCAAGTTTCCGCAGTTGAAAGGGGGTTGCGGCCATGGTGACGACGACAGGATTGCGGCATTCGGGACCGGCGGCGGGCAGCTGGCGACCGGTGTGATGGCGCCCGTCTCGTGCAGGCGGATAAAGCCGCCCCGGCGGACATCGAATTCCCTTTGACGCCCGGCAGCCGGAGCGGAACCGGCGGGCCGCGCGCACGGCTGCCTGTGGGCGGCGGCGCGAGGCGGTCCAAGATCCTTCTTGTGGGTACTCGTCGGTCAGCGTAGGCCCGAAACCAACGGGAAACAAGATAGCTGCACAGGCTTCTCCGTCAGTTTCCAACAGAGTCGAACATCCACTAGGGCCTGACGAGCCGTCCGATCACACACCATGCATGGCAGTTGGCGATGAGTGGACATGACACTGCGTCAGCTGACACCTCGGGCATCTGCTGACTCCGAACTGCCCGGCCTTGCTGACGGTGCGTCAACGCAACGGGCCGAGCGGGTATCCGCCGAGTCGGCCGGCGACCCGGCCGCGGGTAGCGCAGCCGGCGAACCCGTCCTCACGTCATCCGCGGTCGGCCCCGGCGGCCAGCCAGCCGAGCAGGTCGTCGGTCACCCACTCGCCGACGCCGGGGCGGTCGATGTCGCTGTCCCCCGCGCCGAGGTCGAGACGGTAGACGGACGTTCGGTCACCGTCGCCGGGCCTGCTCCCGGTCCCGGTCCCGTCCTCGGGCCTGCTCCCGCTCGGGCTCGCGCGGCGCATGAACAGGCCCTGCCCGCCGCTGTCGTCACCGATGAGCACCCACTGCGGCTGGTACTCGGCCACCTCGTACGTCTCGTTCCGTTCGAGGATGTCCAGCGGACCGTAGACCAGCACACCGTCAGGGAGCAGGACGCCCGGCGTGGACCGCCAGAGCCGGGCCAGCTCGGGGGTGGGCCCGTCGCCCAGCCCGGCGGCGCGCGCCACGCGCCCGGTCAGGAAGCCCGCGAACGAGTCCGCCACCGACTCCTGTGCACCGCTGCACCGATCACACCGGATCACCGGGTACTCGGTACCCGCACCCGAGCGTGTCGGCCGGTCGAGCGCGAAGTGGTAGCTGTCGCCACCGTCCGGCTCGACGTGGAAGCAGAACCGGTCCCCGTCGAGCCGCCACCCCGCGGGGAGGTCGCCAGCGTCCCGCTCCCCGGGCGGCCCGAGCCTCGCGAGCGGCGCACCGTCGAGCTCGCCGTCGTTGTACTCGGCCAGCCACCACCGGTACGACGGCGCGAAGGGCCCCACCGCCCCCTCGGCCGCGCGGATCCACCCCTCCGGCGCCCCGCCCCCGGACCGCGCGACGATCGTGGGCGACGCGTCGATCAACGCCCGCAGGAGCACAAGGTCGACCATCACGGCCGCGAGTCTGCCACAGCCTCACCCCGCCCACCGCGCACCGCCCGCCGCCCACCGCCCACCGAAGGAGCGGGCGGGGGCTGCCACTTCGACCCTCGCCCCGGCGCTGCAGCACACCCCACCGGGGCCTGTCGCGTCACTCGCGCGGCGCCTTCGCGGCCTCGGTGACGGCCGTCTCCTCAGCCGAAGACGATGGCGTGGCCGCTGGCGATGCTCGACCGGCAGGCCGCATGGAGCTGGGCCCAGGCGAACTTCTCGGGCTCGAAGGGGTCGGTGCTCGCGAGGGCGCCCAGCTTGGCCCGCTCGGCCGGGGAGAGCGTTCCGTCCTCGTCGGGGTGGATGCCGATGCCCGGTGCCAGCCAGAGCAGTTCGGACTGCAGGCGCTGGCTGGACCCGACCATCCCGTAGCCCGCGACGCCGTCCTCCTCGGGCAGGAACAGTGGCTCGCTCAGGTCGACCGGCACGTAGTAGCCCGCGTTGTCGGCGTGGCAGAGCAGGTGCGACGAGAACATCGACAGCTCGTCCTGGACCTTCTCCTGGTCCCGGGCGTACTGCTCGTCGTCCACGGCGCGGGCCGGGGTGACGGGTTCCCCGAGCAGCCGCAGGACGTACGAACGGCGCAGGTGGCTCAGGTAGCCGTACGGGAAGCCGCCGGCGTGCAGGGCACCGCCGGCGGGATCGCCACCCGGCTCGCGCCAGTCGACGCCCTGCCCGGCGAGTGCCCGGTTGAGCAGGTCGAAGGCGCCCAGGTGGTGTTCCCACCCCTCGGGGTCGTTTCGAGCCAGGTCGTTCAACAGCCCCACGGTGATCGAGAGTCCCATGCCCGCAAGGGTAGGAGGTGGGTCGGACACGGCGGTCGCGGACTCCGGGGCGGTTGGTAATTCGCGGCGGGGCACGGCGGTTCGGGCCTACTGTGCGTCGCATGATCGATTGGAAGAGCATCGAGGCCACCGGCTACGCCGTGCCCGCCGGCCACCCCTTCGAGGACCTGGTGCGAGCGCTCTCGCGTGCCCTGGCGGACCCCGATCCGCTGATCCGGGACGGGGCGGCCTACTCCGTCCTGTCGACCTGGATAGCCCGCGGGGTGATCGACGCGCCCCGCCGGCTGGCCCTGGGCGACGAGATGGCCGTCCGCTTCGCCGACCCGGAGGTCCAGGCCCGCACCTTCGCCCCTCTCGTGCTCGACATGCTGGTGGAGAAGGGGGACTTCAGCGCCGAATGGGTGACCGCCTTCGAGCGCTGGTACCCACGGGAGCAGGACCTGCGGGGCCACGACGGCACGCTCGGCTGGCTGCACGCGGCCGCGCACGGCGCGGACCTGCTGGGCAGCTTCGGGTGCCACCGCGAGGTGTCCCCCGTGCGGATGCTGGACCTTGCCGCCGCGCGCCTGACCGCACCCACGGTGCACGTCTTCGACCAGTTGGAGGACGACCGCCTGGCGAAGGCGATCGCCCGCGTGCTCACCCGGCCCGATCTGAGCGAGCGCGACGCGACGGCCTGGCTGGACCCGGTCGCCGCCCGGTTCGGCGCCGACACCGTCACCGTCCCGGTCCCCGCGCACTTCACCAACTGCCTGCGCACGCTGCGCCTGCTCTACATCCTCGCGGACCGCGGCGTGCGACCGGACGCCACCTCGGCCCCAAAGGCCCTCCCGCACCGCGAGCCGGTCAAGGCCGGACTCGCCGAGGTCCTCGACCTGATGGTCCGCCGGTGACTGCGGCTCGACGGTGGTGGGGAACTGCCCGCCTCCTCCGGATCCCGGAGGTCGCACCGGCCTCGGAGGCCACCCTACGGGGTCCGGATGAGGGAGGCGGCCGGCGCGTGACCGCCCGTGGCGGCTGGGACGGTGCCTCGGTGCGGGCCCGGGTCGCGGCCATGGCGGCACAGGACCCCGGCCTTGAACGGTTCGGCGCCGCGAGTCACGGCTACCGGCTGCCCGCTCCGCTGACGGAGCGGGAGGTCCACTCCTTCGAGCGCGCGTACGGTGTCACGCTGCCCGTGTCCTACCGCGGCTTCCTGACCGAGGTGGCGGACGGCGGGGCCGGTCCCTGTCACGGCCTCTTCCGGCTCACCGAGCTCCCGGCCGAGGACGAGGCGGCCTTCGACCTTCGGGAGGAGGGTCGAACGCCCGGCTTCCTGGCCACACCCTTTCCGTACGTCCAGGGGCACCCCGGGCCCGGCCGAGCGGGCCACGCCGACTACTCGGTGCGTGGGACCCTCGTCCTCGCGGAGGCGGGCTGCGGCGAGTTCCACCGCCTGGTCGTCACCGGGCGGAGCGCCGGCCAGGTGTGGTCCGACGACCCGGGCTGGGGTGGTCTGACCCCGGGCCCGGATTTCCGCCAGTGGTACACGGAGTGGCTGCACGGGGCGAGTTGACGGCGGCTCCGGTACCGCATCCGCCGCCGCGCCCGCCTGTGCCTCCGCCTCCGCACCCGCCTCCGCACCCGGCGATCTGAGGGGGCGTCACGGTTGGGTAACGCGGGGTCAATCCACTGGTGTGTACCATGGCACATATCACATGATGCCTGCCATGAACGCCTTCAAACCCCTCCTGTCGGCCGCCACGGCCGCCGTCGTCCTCAGCGGGGCGCTCGTCGCCTCCGCGCCCGCCTCCGCCGCTCCGTCCGACCTGGCGGACAGCGGGCAGGGCCGGCTCGCCTGGAGCTCCTGCAACGACGCCACCACCCCCGCGCTGCAGTGCGCGATGCTGGACGTGCCGCTGGACTACGCGCACCCGGGCGGCACCAAGATCCAGATCAAGCTGAACCGGCTCCCCGCCACCGCGCCCAAGGACAAGCAGCAGGGCCCGATCCTGCTGAACCCCGGTGGTCCCGGCGACTCCGGCCTGTGGATGCCGGCCTCGATCTCCGGGGCCATCCCGCAGGACGTCGCCGGCACCTACGACTGGATCGGCTTCGACCCGCGCGGCACCAACGGCAGCGTGCCGCACGTGACCTGCGACCCGCACTACTTCGACGCCGAGCGGCCCGACTACCAGGTCTCCCAGGGCACCTCGAAGGCGTGGCTGGAGAAGTCGGCCGGCTACGCGGCCGACTGCGCCGCGGACTGGAGCTGGATCCTGCCGCACATGACGACCGTCGACAACGCGCGGGACATGGACAGCATCCGGCGGGCGCTCGGCGTCCAGAAGATCAACTTCTACGGCGGCTCCTGGGGCACCTCGCTGGGCTCGACCTACGGCCAGCTCTTCCCCTCGCACGTGCGCCGGATGGTGCTGGACAGCATCGTCGGTCCCACCATCAGCTGGTACGACCACAACATCCTTCAGGACAAGGAGCACCAGCGCCGGTTCGACGCCTTCGCGGCCTGGGCCGCCAAGGCCGACTCGGTCTACCACCTGGGCACCGACGCGGCCACCGTCGAGCAGAAGTACCAGCAGGTCGAGACCGCCCTGCGGACCGCCCCGGTGGACGCCTCCCCGGCTCCCGGGAAGATCGGTCCCGCCGAGTTCGAGGACACCTTCTACGGCGGCGGCTACAACTTCCTGCGCTGGCCGCGGATGGCGACCGTGCTGTCGGCCTACGTCAACTCCCACGACACCCGGCCGCTGAACATCGCCTACAACCGCTACGCGGCGCCGGGCGCCGACGACGGCACCTTCCCGGCGTACAACGCGGTCCAGTGCACCGAGAACAACTGGCCGCGC
Organism: Kitasatospora nipponensis; assembly: GCF_039528135.1. Lineage (NCBI taxonomy): Bacteria > Bacillati > Actinomycetota > Actinomycetes > Kitasatosporales > Streptomycetaceae > Kitasatospora > Kitasatospora nipponensis. The sequence continues at coordinate 20,139 of NZ_BAAALF010000073.1, forward strand.
GACTGGGAGACCTGGAAGAAGGACCAGGCGAAGGTCAACGCCACCGCGCCCTTCTACACGTACAACAACATGTGGTACAACACCGCCTGCATGTTCTGGCCCTACCAGGGCGACCAGTCCGGCCGGTTGAAGATCACCGGCAAGGGCCTGCCGCCGGTGCTGCTGTTCCAGGCCACCGAGGACGCCGCCACCCCGTACCAGGGCGGCGTCGCGATGCACGACGCGCTGCCCGGTTCCAAGCTGGTGGTCCAGAACGGCGGCAGCTTCCACGAGATCCTCTTCCACGGCGACGCCTGCCTGGACGACACCTTCACCGCCTACCTGCGGGACGGCAGCCTGCCCACCGGCACCGGGCCGATCGCCAAGACCTGTGCCCCCGAGGCCGATCCGGTCCCGGTCTACGTGACCCCGCCGCCGGTCGCCCCGAACGCCGCCCCGAGCCTGACCGCCCAGTCCACCACCGGCCTGGCGCCCACCGGGGGCGGGCGGCCGGCGGAGCAGGGGGCGCGCGGGGCGGGGCCGGGCGACCGGTTGCCCGGCCCGGCCCGGCCCGGCCCGGCTCGGAAAACGGTTCGACCGCTTCACCAGCGCCTGGAACAGTGGCGCCCCATGACGGACTTCGAACTCCTGACTGCCGCCGACATCCCGCTGATGCAGGGTCTGGCCCAGCGCGTCACCGCCATCCGCCCGGACCTGATCAGCGCCGACGCCTCGTACGGCGAGCTGGCCTGGGTCTGGGGCAAGGGGCGGGCCTCCCAGGGTGCGACCTGGCGACGCCGGCTCTGGTACTCCGGCGACGACCTGGTGGCGTGGGGCTGGGCCTCCCTCCCGTGCCGGGTGGAGCGCGGTGACGGGTCGGTCGCCGAGGTCTCCGGTGCCTTCCTGAGCTACCAGGTCCACCCCGAGCACACCGAGCTGGTCGACGAGGTGATCGAGTGGTACGACGGCGTGGCGGCCGGCCTGGAGCGCACGGTCCTGCCCACCACCGCCGAGGAGTTCGCCCTGCGGCGATGGGCGGCGCACGGCTACCGGACCAACACGGCGGCGCTCCACGACACCGGTGACTGGACCCAGCTCAACAGGCGGGACCTCGCCGAGGTGGCCCAGCCGACCCTGCCGGCCGGCTACCGGTTCCGCACCGCCGACGAGGCGGGACCCGAAGCCGTGGTCCAGGCCCACGTGGACGCCTGGGCCCCCTCCGCGTACACGGTCGGGAGCTACCAGGACGTCCGGCAGACCGCGGGCTACCGCGGCGACCTGCACGTCCTCGTGCAGGCGCCGGACGGAACGATGGCGGCCTCGACGATCATGTGGTTCGACGAGGTGAACCGGACCGTCGAGTTCGAGCCGGTCGGCACCCATCCGAACCACCGGCGGCTCGGGCTGGCACGCTCGATGCTGCTGCGCGGGATGCTGCTGGCGCGGGCGGCCGGGGCCACCCATGCGACGGTCGTCTGCCTGGGTGCGCCGGGCCATCCCGCCGCGCGCGGGCTGTACCACGACCTCGGGTTCCGGGAGCTCTCGCGGGACGCGCCGTTGATCAAGCCCGCCACCGCGACGACCGAACGGCGTCGGCAGGACGGCCACCTGGCGACCACATCGTGAAATCCTTCTGGACGCCGGGTCAGGTCTTCGTAGGGTGAACGGATATGACGACCCAAACCGCTGTCGGAGCCGCCGCCGTTCCCGCTCTCGCCGCCCGCACCGCCGCCGTGGGCGGCTCCCCCGTCCGTGAGATCCTGGCGCTGACCGCCCGCCCCGAGGTCATCTCGTTCGCGGGCGGTCTGCCCGCTCCCGAGCTCTTCGACGCGGCGGGCATCCGCGCGGCCTACGACGCGGTACTGCGCGAGTCGCCGCAGCAGGTCCTGCAGTACTCGACCACCGAGGGCGACCCCACGCTGCGGGCGACCGTCGCCGCCCGCCTCACCGCGCGCGGACTGCCCACCGACCCCGAGGAGTTGCTGGTCACCGGCGGCTCGCAGCAGGGCCTGTCGCTGCTGGCCTCGGCGCTGCTGGAACCCGGTGACACCGTCCTGGTCGAGGACCCGTCCTACCTCGCCGCGCTGCAGTGCTTCGGACTCGCGGGTGCGCGGATCGTCCCGGTCCCCACCGACGCCGACGGCATCGTGCCCGACGCCCTGGACGCCCTCGTCGCGGCGCACCGGCCCAAGCTGCTGTACCTGGTGCCCAACTTCCAGAACCCGACCGGCCGCACGCTCCCGCTCGCCCGCCGCGCGGCCGTCGCGCAGGTGGCGGCGCGGCGCGGACTGTGGATCGTCGAGGACGACCCGTACGGCGAACTGCGGTTCGGTGGCGAGCCGGTGCCGTGGGTCGCGGGCTGCGCCGGAGCGGAGGACCGCACGGTGCTGCTGAGCGGCTTCTCCAAGGTGATGGCCCCCGGGCTGCGGCTGGGCTGGCTGCGCGGTCCGGCCGAACTGCGGCGGGCCTGCGTGGTGGCCAAGCAGGCCGCCGACCTGCACACCTCGACGGTCGACCAGGCCGCCGCGGCCCGCTACCTCGCCGACCGCGATCTCGACGCCCACCTCGCCACCGTCCGCAACGCCTACCGCGAACGGCGCGACGCCCTGCTCGCGGGTCTGCCCGACGCGTTGCCCGCCGGCAGCAGCTGGAACCGCCCGGACGGCGGCATGTTCCTCTGGGCCCGCCTGCCCGCCGGTCACGACGCCACCGCCCTGCTCCGGCGGGCGGTCGCCCACCAAGTGGCCTACGTCCCCGGCGCACCCTTCTTCGCCGGCCCCCCGGACCCGGCGACCATGCGCCTGTCGTTCACCACCCACTCCCCCGCCGAGATCGCCGACGGCCTGACCCGCCTGGCCGCCGCCCTCACCTGAGCCCGTCCCGGGCGTGCCGCAGCTTGTGGACGAAGCGGTGCACGTGGGGGTCGGGCAACTGCGCCGGCTCCCGCAGCACCTGCTCGTCTGGGCAACCGGCTCAGCCGACCGGGGACGACGCGATGGTGGGGACCGTCATCCCCGCGGGCGTCGTGCCAGGCGGTGGGCCTCGGAGGTGACGTCGGCGTCGACCTGGGCGGCTGTTCGGCCGCTGTACTCCAGGGTGTCGTACTCGTCGTCGAGTTCCGCGAGCCGTTGAGCCGGCGGGAGGCGATGGCCGAAGCGCTGATGAACCTGGAAGGCCAGTTCCCGCGGCGTCAGCTCACCCGCCAGCATCTGGTTGGCGAGTACTCGAACGGCGGCCTCCTGGCCGGCGGCACTCCCGGGCGGGTAGTGGGTGAGGCCCAGCTCTTCGAGGACCACGGGCAGGATCTCGGGGACCTCGTAGTCGGCCTCGTTCCGTGAGCGTGATGCCAGGATCCGCAGCGCCGGGCTGTCGAGTCCACCGGCGAGGGCGTCGCATGCGGTGCTGACGACGTCGTGGGCCCGGATCGCGCCGATACTCCAGAGGATGGCGCGGTGTTGCAGGGCGTCGGCCGCGGAGGGAGGCGCGGAGGGAATCGAGGTCACTCGGACATGATCGCTCGATGCCGCGGTCCGGTCGAACGGTTTCACGGTCGGGGCTGCTCGGCGGGCTGTGCCCGGCGGTGGGTGGTCAGCCGCGCAGGGTGGCGGCGGCCTTGTAGGTGCGCAGGACCGGGGCGGTCTCGAGGCGGGTGATGGCGTCCAGGGCGACGCGGCGGGTCAGGTAGTGGTGCAGGGCCTCCGCGTCGCGGCACAGGGCGTGGGCGACCAGGTTGGTGGGGCCGGTGGTGGCGGCGACGACGGCGAGTTCGTCGTGGGCGGCCAGCGCGGTGGCGACCTCGTCGAGGCGGCTGGGGGCGACCTGCATCCACAGCAGCGCGGAGACGGTGATGCCGAGGACCGCCGGCTCGATGTCGATGTCGAAGAACAACGCGCCGCGCGACCGGAGTTCGGTCAGGCGTCGGGTGACCGTGGCCGGTGTGGAGCCGGTCGCAGCGGCCAGGTCCGCGTAACTGGCCCGGCCGTCCTCGCGCAGCACGGCCAGCAGGCGCAGGTCGGCGTCGGTGAACGGGTGGGGGTCGTCGTCGGCGGTACCGGACGGCCCGGCGTGGGCGCGCAGTTGGGCCTGCTGGGCGGGGGTGAGCGCGCCGAGGCGGCCGCGCCACGCGGTGGGTCCGCCCAGGTAGGTGTGCAGCAGGTAGTGCGCGGAGACCGCGGTGATGCCGGCGGTGCGCGGGATGTCGCGCAGCAGGAGGGAGTGGGCGTCCGGGCCGCTGGGCGGGGTGTGGATGATCGTGACGATCTCGGTGCCACCGGAGGTCAGTCGCACCCACGACGTGTCGGGGCGGCGGGCCAGCGCGAGCGCGATGTCGTGGGCGGTGCGGGTGGCGGCGGTCAGCCGGACGAACCACTGGTGCGCGTGGGCGCTGCGCGGGGTCGGCAGGGCGACCACGCGCAGGCCGCCGTCGGCGGACAGGCGTCGGTAGCGGCGGACCACGGTCTGGGTCGAGGATCCGAGGACGTCGGCGATGAGGGTGAACGGGGCGCGGGCGTCCAGGTGGAGGGCGTGGATCAGGCCGCGGTCGAGGTCGTCCAGTGCGAGCATATTCCTCAAAGTAGCCGCTGGAATGGATGAAATCCTCGATCTCGCGGTCGGAAATGGAATCGGGTGGGAGCGCACGGCCAGGGTGGTGGGCACGCGGGAGACGTCGAGGCCGACAAGCCGACAGGCCGACAGGCCGACAGGCCGCCTTGCCGCGGACCCGCACGACCACACCACCCACACCGGGGAACCTGATGACCGAGTACTCGACCGCAACCACCACCCCCACCCAGCCGAGCCCCGCCGCGTACCGCTGGCGGTGGGTCGCACTCGTCGCCCTGCTCACCGCCGAGGCCATGAACCTCCTCGACGCCACCATCGTCCAGGTCGCCGGCCCCGTCATCCACGGCGACCTCGGTGGCCCCGCCGCCGCGATCCCCTGGTACAGCGCCGCCTACACCCTCACCTTCGCACTCGGTCTGCTCACCGCCGCCCGCCTCGGTGACCTGGCCGGCCGCCGCCGCGTCTTCCGGATCGGGGTGAGCGCCTTCGCCCTCACCTCGCTGGCCTGCGCGCTGGCCCCCGACACCGCCGCGCTCATCGGCCTGCGCGCCGTGCAGGGCGTCGCCGCCGCCCTGATCGTCCCCCAGACGTTCGGGCTGATCCGCGCCATGTTCGACGGCGACGAACTCCCCAGGGCGCTGGGCACCATCGGTCCGGTCATGGGCCTGTCGGCGGTCCTCGGCCCGGTCCTGGGCGGCGTGCTCACCCACGGCGACCTGTTCGGCACCTCCTGGCGCGCGGTCTTCCTGGTCAACCTGCCGCTCGCGGCCGCCGTCCTGGCCATCGCCCCGCGCCTGCGCGAGGACCGCGCCCCCGTCCGCCCCCGCCTCGACCCGGCCGGCACCGCCCTGGCCATGGGCGGCACCGCGCTGCTGGTCTGTCCGCTCGCCGCCGGTACCGGCGCGCCGGGTGGGGCCGCGTGGGGCGCCGCCGCGCTCGGCGCGCTCGTCCTGATCGTGTTCGCCGCCCACCAGCGCCGGGCGGCCGCCGCCGGCGGCACCCCGCTGGTCGAACCCTCGCTGCTGCGCGGCCGCGCCTTCCCGGCCGCGCTGGCCACCTCCACGCTCTTCTTCGCCGTCATGAACGGCGTCATGATCACCGTCGTGCTGCACCTCGAACTGGGCCTGCACACCGGTCCGCTGACCGCCGGTCTGACCCTGCTGCCGTGGTCCGCGGGCCTGGCCCTCGCCTCCTGGGGCGCCGGCAGCCACCTGGTCCCCCGCTACGGCACCCGCGTCCTGCACGCCGGCATCGCCGTCCTCGCCGCCGGCCTGGCCGCCGCGGTGCTCGCCTACCGGGCCGCGCCCGCCGGCCACTACCCGCCCGGCCTGCCCTTCGCCCTCGCCCTGGCCGGCCTCGGCGTGGGCCTGTTCACCCCGCCGTTCTTCACCGCCGCGCTGCGCCGGGTCTCCCCCCAGGAGACCGGCTCCGCGGCGGGGCTCCTCAACGCCGTCCAGCAACTCGGCGGCACCCTCGGCGTCGCCCTGGTCGGCGGCGTCTACCTGACCGGCGACTCCTGCGGGCAGGCCGCGGGCCTCAGCGCGCAGCACGCACTGGTGACGGCCGGGGCCCTGCTCGCGGTGACGGTACCGGCGGCCTGGGCGATGACCACGCGCCGCCGCGGAAACCCCGACCCCGCCCAGCCGAGCAGGGACGCCCACTGACGCACGGGTCCACGCCGCTGACACGCCCGGCCACGACGGGACACCGGTAGCCTGGCCGGATGACCCCAGAACTGCCCCCGGGCGGCGTCGAGATCAGCGAGGCCGAGGCCGAGGCGAGGTGGGCGGGGGCCTGGACCCCCGCCGAGGTGGCGGACCGGCTGGCGGGTGTCCCGGTCCCCTGGTGCGTGGCCGGAGGCTGGGCCCTCGACCTGTTCAGGGGCGGGGTGAGCCGCGCGCACGGTGACCTGGAGATCGCCGTGCCGGCCGACCGGTTCCCCGAAATCCGGGACCGGTTCCCCGAGTTCGCCTTCGACGTGGTGGCAGCCGGTCGTCTCTGGGAGCTGACGCCGGAGGTCGCGCAGCTGAGCCACCAGACCTGGCTGCGCGACCCGTCGACCGGGAACTTCCTGGTCGACGTCTTCCGCGAGCCGCACGACGGAGCGACCTGGATCTGCCGGCGCGACCCGTCGATCCGCCTGCCGTACACCGCCGTTGTCCACCGCACCCCGGACGGGATCCCCTACCTCGCACCGGAGCTGGCACTGCTCTTCAAGGCCAAGGCGACCCGCCCCAAGGACCAGCTGGACTTCGCCGGCGCACTCCCCCTGCTGGACGACACCGCGCGCCGGACCCTCGCCACGCTCCTCGCCCGGGTGCACCCGGGGCACCGCTGGCTGACGGACCTCCACCCGGGCGACGACCCGGCCGCCACACCGCCGCGCGGGGGCCGCACCGCCTGAAGCCCGCACCGCCTCAATCCCGCCCCCGCCCCCGGCAGCGGCCGTCAGACGTGCGCGCGGGCGGTGTCGACGAAAGCGTCGATCAGCTCCCGGGTCGCGTCCCGCCGCGCGACCACGTCCGCGCGGTCCTTGCCGCGGTCGATCTTGCCCACCGCCGTGAAGGCGTCCGTCGCCGCGGCCAGCAGAGCGGGCTCCTCGCTGGTCAACAGGACCTGGAACAGGGCGTGCTGGGCACGGGAGCGCAACTCGAACGACCGCTTGCGCAGCTCGACCTCGTCGCCCGCGTCCTGTCCCTCGTGCAGGCAGAACCAGTGGTGCAGCATGGCCTGCCGGAACTCGACCAGCAGCCCGGCGTAGGTCCCGTACGCGTCCAGCCGCCGCTGACGCACGCGCTCCTCACCGGCGACCCGCTCGGTGCGCCGGACCGTGCGCTGCTGGAAGAGATGGGTCAGGGTCGAGCCCAGGAGCGTGCCCGTGACCGCGATGACGCTGGTGAGGATGGCATTCACGGGGAGCCATGCAAGCAGAGCCCTCCGGCGACCCGAACGGCGGGGGCGGCCGGCGGGGCGGGGACAGGGCCCCCGCCCCCGGCCGGGCACGCCCACCGGACTGATCGACCGTCACTGGTCCCGCCGCGGCACCGTGGTCATCGCCAGCAGCACCGCGACCACCGTCCAGATCACGTAGACCGTCCAGGCGCCGCCGAGGGTGGAGGGGTACGGGGTGCCGGTCAGCCTCGCGGGCATCAGCAGCCGGGACCACGCCGTGAACGGCAGCGTGTTGACGATGACCGCGCCCCCGTACGAGTTGTCGTGGACGAACGAGGGGAGGACGAAGACCAGGGCGAACAGCGTGACCATGGTCGTGACGCTGTGCCGGATCACGGCGCCGAGCCCGAGGCCGATCAGCGCGCCGACCGGCGCGAGGAGCGCGGAGGCCGTCACCAGCCGCAGTGCGCCGGGATGACCGATCGAGACCCCGCCGTACTTCCCGGCCAGGATCGCCTCGTCCAGCCAGAAGGAAACGGCCACCACGAAGACGCCGAATCCGGCCGCCACCCCGGCGATCACCAACACCTTGGCGGCGACCACCTCGCGGCGGGCCGGCGCCGCAGCGAACGTGGTCCGCAGCAGCCCGGTGCTCTGCTCGCTGAGGATGGCGATCGCGCCCACCGCACCCATGGCCAGCAGGACGAGGGTTGCGCCAGGCCGGGTGAAGGCGTCGGACAACGCCCCGGTCCTGGCGTAGTAGGCCTGTTGGCCCACCGTCCAGGACGACCATTGGGAGCGGGAGGCCCGCGCGCCGTTGGCGTTCAGGGCGATGACGGTCACCGCGCTGATCAGGAGGAACCAGGGGATCGAGCGCAGGGACCACAGCTTGATCCACTCAGCCGCCAGCAGGTCGGTGAACTTCGGCTCCGGAAGGGCGGGTTCCTGGTGGGCCGTCCCGCCCGTCGCAGGGCGGGCGCCCATCCGGATACTCGTCCGGGTGTCCATACGGGTGTTCGTCCGGGTGCTCACGCTCGTTCTCCTGCCGCGTATTCGACGCTGGTGCTGGTCAGCTCCATGAAGGCCTGCTCCAACGAGCCGGTCCTGGTGGTCAGTTCATGGACGAGCACGCCGCACGCCAGAGCCGCCCCGGCGATGGCGACCGCATCGAGGGCGGTCACCGTCAGCAGCCCGTCCGGAGCCTGCGTCACCTGCGCGCCCTCGGCGGTCAGGACGGCCACCAGCCTCGCCGGGTCGTCCGCCCTGACCTCGACGGCGTGCCGTGCGCCGCGGGCGGCGAACTCGGCCACGGTCTCGTCCGCGAGCAGTTCACCGCGCCCGACGACGACGAGACGGTCGGCGGTGTGCTCCATCTCGGTCATCAGGTGGCTGCTCACGAAGACCGTGCGGCCCTCGGCCGCCAGGCGCTGGAACAGGCCCCGGACGAAGAGCACGCCCTCGGGGTCCAGCCCGTTCAGTGGCTCGTCGAAGACGAGGACCGGCGGATCGCCGAGCAGCGCCCCGGCGATGCCCAGGCGCTGGCGCATGCCGAGCGAGAAGCCGCCGATGCGCCGGTCGGCGGCGACGGTGAGGCCGACCTCCCGCAGGACCTCGTCCACCCGGCTCCGGGGGATCGCGTTGCTGCGGGCCAGGAAGCGCAGGTGGTCGCGGGCGCTGCGGCCCCCGTGCACGTCACCGGCGTCGAGCAGCGCCCCGACCTGGCGCAGCGCCCGTCGCAGCCCCCGGCAGTCGCGGCCGGCGACGGTCGCGCTGCCGCTCGTCGGGGCGTGCAGGCCGAGGATCATGCGCAGGGTCGTGCTCTTGCCCGCGCCGTTGGGGCCGAGGAAGCCGGTCACGTGGCCGGACCGGACGGTGAAGGACAGATCGTTGACGGCGGTGATGCGGCCGTAGCGCTTGGTGAGATGACTGACTTCAATCATGGGGCCCACGGTGCCGGTCACAGACCCCGGCGCACATCCGCCGACAGGTGACAACCGACCTGATGCGATGTCAACCCCAGGCTGACATCCGTGGATGACTGCACGGCCGGAAGCCGGCCGCTACGCTCGCGGCATGAGCCTCACCCGGGTGCCGCCCAAGTACCTCTCGCGCGTGTCGCCGGGCACCTGGATGGTGCTGCTCTGGTTCGCGGTCACGGCGTACACGGTCTTCGAGCAGATACAGACCCGCCACGGCATATCCATTCTCACACTGGGCCTCGGAGACCAGGAGAACGAGGCGCTCGCCGTCCTGGTCGTGCTCGCCGCCGGCCGGCGCAAACGCCGACCCCTGACGGCCCTGTGCCTGCTGCTGTTCGGGACCGTCCTGTCGGTCATGGCGATGGCCGTCGCGGACATCCCGCTGCTGCAGTACCTCGTGGTCGACGTCGCGCTCTGCTACCTGGCGGCGACCCAGCCGACCCGCACCTCGGTGACGGCCGGTGCGCTGGCGCTCGGGACGCTGCTGGGTTACTCGGGCCTGCGCGCGCTGTCCGGCATGGACGACTACAGCAGCACCACGGTGACGGCGGCGCTGACCACGGTGATCGCGTGGCTGATCGGACACGCGGTGTGGCAGAGCCACGCGCACGCCGAGGCGCTGCGCGTGCGGGCGACGGACCAGGCGATCACCTCGGAACGGTTGCGCATCGCACGGGAGTTGCACGACATGGTCGCGCACAGCCTCGGGATCGTGGCGCTCCAGGCCGGCGCCGCCCGCCGGGTCTTCAACACCCAGCCGGCCCGGGCCCGGGCCGGCCTCGGGGAGGTCGAGGCAGCAGGGCGGGAGACGCTGTCGGGGCTGCGACGGCTGCTGGGGGCGCTGCGCGAGGCGGACGGCGACGCTGCCGACCGGGCCGAACAGTCGGCGCCGACGCCCGGCCTGGACGACCTCGCCCAACTGGCCGCCACCACGACCGCGGCGGGGGTGCGGGTGGACCAGGTCCGGTCCGGTCCGCGCCACCGGCTGCCGCCGGAGATCGAGTTGTCGGCCTACCGGATCGTGCAGGAAGCGGTCACCAACGTGGTGCGGCACGCCGAAGTGCGCGCATGCCGGGTGTCGGTCGACCTCCGCGCGGCGGAGCTGGTCGTCAGCGTGGTCAACGACGACCCCGAGCACGGGCAGCGGCCGGGGAACGGGCGCGGGCACGGGCACGGGTACGGCATCGTCGGGATGCGGGAGCGGGTCGGCCTGCTGCACGGCGCGTTCGCCGCCGGGCCGGGCCCCGACGGCGGCTTCCGCGTGACGGCGCGGCTGCCGGTTCCGCCGGAGGCGGTGCCCACCGCCGCACGGCCCGACAGCGACCGGCCCGCCTCACCTGCCACGCCCGCCGCTGCCACCGTGCCCGCCTCACCCGCTGAACTCCCCCCGCCCCTGGAGCGCACCCGATGACCACGCCCGCCGCCGCCACCACCGAGGTCCGCGTCCTGCTGGTCGACGACCAGCCGCTGGTACGCGCCTCCCTCGACATGATCATCACCGACGCCCCGGACCTCACCGTGGTCGGCGAGGCCGGCACGGGCACCGAGGCCGTCCGTCTGACCGCCGAACTGCGGCCCGACGTGGTCGTCATGGACATCCGGATGCCCGGTCTGGACGGCATCGAGGCCACCAGGATCATCACCGAGGGCACCGCGGATGCCGCAGGCGTGCCGCGCGTGCTCATCCTGACCACCTTCGACCAGGACGAGCACGTCTACGGCGCGCTGCGCGCCGGCGCGTCCGGCTTCCTCGTCAAGGACATGGAGCTGGACGACATCCGCGCCGCCATCCGCGTCGTGGCCGCCGGGAACGCGCTCCTCGCCCCGACCGTCACCCGGCGGCTGATCGCGCACTTCGCACACCGGCCGCCCGCGCTCTGCACGGCCCCGGAGGCTGGGAGCGCGCCCGGGCCGGCCCTGCTCGCCGCGATCACCGGCCGCGAGCGCGAGATCCTCACCCTCGTCGGCCTGGGCCGCTCCAACGCCGAGATCGCCGCGGAGCTCTTCATCACCGCCGCGACCGCCAAGACCTACATCTCGCGGCTGCTCACCAAACTGCACGCCCGGGACCGCGTGCAGTTGGTGATCACCGCCTACGAGTCGGGACTCGTCGGCCACCGCTGAGGTCCGCGCCCGCACCGCGCGGCAGGTGGTGGCGACTCACTCGGGCGGCAGGTGCTCGCCGCAGTGGCTGCAGTAGGCGGGGGCGGTGCCGTCGGGCACCATGCCGCAGGCGGGGCAGAGCCGGTGGAGCCAGCAGGCGCTGTCGCCGCCTTCGTCGGCGGGGTCGGGCCTGGTGCCTCGGATGGTCAGGCCGGGGCGGCGGCGGTGGACGGTGAGGTAGTCCAGGCCCTGGGGGCCGGCGTGCAGGGCGCGTCGGGCGGTGCGGGGCAGCCAGGCCAGGGTGGTGGCGGCGAGCGGGAGTTCGTCGGCGCCCGCCCCCTCGCCCGCGCGCAGGGTTCCGCTGCCCGCGACGACGAGCAGCAGGACGTCCAGGTCGTTCTCGGTGTGCGCGGGAACGACGGCGTCGGGTGGCAACCGGACCAGGTTGGCGTCGAGTTGCCGGGCGGACTCGGCGAGTCGCCACAGGGCGCCGCGCTGCTCGGGGGCCGCCTGGGCGAGGCATTCGTGCAGGTCCGCCAGGAGGCGCGCCGTGTCGCCGGGCGCGGAGTTACCGGGGGACGTGGTGCCAGGGGACATCGTCTCTCCTAGGTGGGGTCGGGGACGGCGGTGGGGCGGGGGATCAGGCGCTGGCGGTGCTGGTCCTCGGCGTGGTCGTGCCGGCGGGCGTGCAGCAGGTCGCGCAGCGAGATCACGCCGAGCACGCGTTCGTCCGGGGCGTGGCCCAGCACCGGGGCGCTGGTGACGTGGTGTTCGGCGAAGAGCTGGGCGACGTGGCGCAGCGTGTCGTCGGGGCGCACCACCACCCGCGCCGCCTGGACGCGGTCCGCGGTGTCGGCCAGCAGGGCGCGGCGGGTCGTGACGCCCGTCAGGCTGCCGTCGCGGGCGACGACGGGCAGCAGTCGCTGGCCCCGGCCGGTGGCGGCCTCGCCGCGCAGCGTCGCCAGGAGCGTGCTCTCCGGTGTGCGGCCGGCGGTCAGGACGTACGGCTCACGCTGCATCACCTCCTGGGCGAAGAAGGTCTCCAGGGGGTCGGTGGAGTACTCGCGGGTGAGGTGCAGTCCGCGGCGGGCGATCTTCTCGGTGAGGATCGAGCGCTTGAGGACCAGGGTGGAGAGCGCGTAGGCGACGGTGGAGGCGATCAGGAGCGGCAGTGCGGTGGGCCAGGCGTGGGTCAGCTCCAGGGTGAAGATCGCACCGGTCAGCGGGGAGCGCAGCACCCCGCCGACCACCGCGGCCAGGCCCGTCATGGCCCAGAAGCCGGGCATCGCCTGGGGCAGCAGCATGCCCTCCCAGGCGCCGAGCGCACCGCCGATCATGAACACCGGGGCCAGGACGCCGCCGGAGGTGCCCGAGCCCAGCGAGAGGGACCAGATCAGGGTCTTGACGACCAGGATGCCGATGATCAGCGAGGTGGTGGCCCGGCCGGTGAGCAACTGGTCGATGACGTCGTAGCCCACGCCGAGCGCGCGCGGCTCCACGAGGCCGCCGGCGCCGATGACCGCGCCGCCGATCGCGGGCCACCACATCCAGTGGAACGGGAGCCGGGCGAAGGTGTCCTCGGCCCGGTAGACCAGCCAGGTGGCGACGACCGCCAGCAGCCCGCCGGTGAGGCCGACCACGGCGGCCGCCGCGGTGACGGTGCCGCTCAGGTGCAGGCCGGTGGTCGGGACCGGGAACACCGGGCCGGTGCCCATCAGCCCGCCGCGGGCCACGGTGGCGACGGCGACCGCGCCGACCACGGGCACGAAACTGCGCGGGCGCCACTCGAAGAGCAGCAGTTCGACGGCCAGCAGGACGGCGGCCATCGGGGAGTTGAAGGTGGCGGCCATGCCGGCGGCGGCCCCGGAGACCAGCAGCGTCTTGCGTTCGTCCGCGCTCAGCCGCAGCAGTTGGGCGAGCATCGAGCCGATCGCGCCGCCGGTCATGATGATCGGTCCCTCGGCGCCGAACGGGCCGCCGGTGCCGATGCTGATCGCGGCCGAGACGGGCTTGAGGAGGGCGACCTTGGGGGCGAGCCGGCTGCCGCCGGTCAGGATGGCCTCGATGGCCTCGGGCATGCCGTGGCCGCGGATCTTCTCGGAGCCGAACCGGGCCATCAGCCCGACCACCAGTCCCCCGGCGACCGGGGCGGACAGCACCAGCCACCACGGGTGGTGGTGCAGGCCGGGTGCCACCGACGCGGTGTTCCAGCGCTGGTAGAAGACCAGGTTGGTGACCAGCGCGATCAGACGTTGCAGGAAGAGCGCGGCCAGCGCGCCCGCCCCGCCCACCGGCAGGGCCCAGGCGCAGATCAGCAGCATCCGCGGGCCGACGGTGAAGTCCCCCAGGTGGGTGGCCCGTTGACGTGTCCCGGCGCTCACAGCGGCACCGGCCCGTGCAGGTCGGCCGCGTAGCCGTCGCCGACCACCTGGTGGAAGGCGCGCAGACCGGCCGCGGTGGCGGCCCGCTCGGCGGGCTCCAGGCGGGCCAGGATGCGGGCGAACTCGTGGTGGCGCCAGTCCAGCACCTCGTCGACCAGGCGGCTGCCGAGGGCGGTGAGTTCCAGGGTGACCACCCCGCGGTGGTGCGCGTCGGTGCCGCGGGCGAGGTGGCCCGAGGCATGCAGCCGGTCGGCCAGCCGGGTCACCGAGGAGGGGCCCAGGCCCAGCGCCTGGGCGGCGTGCGAGGAGGGGCAGCGCCCCAGCTCGCGCAGGACCAGCAGCATCCGGAACTGCGGCAGTGACACCTCGCCCGCCAGGACGTCCAGGCTCCTGAGCGCCACGCCGATCAGGTCGCGCGCGGCGGTCTGGAACGCGTCGATCTCCGCCCGGGTGGGACCGTCCCCACCAGGCACTTCGTCAGGTATACCTCGCATGTGCAGAGTATTGCATCAGACAATAGTTGCCGGAAGGCACTGTTCATCCACTGGAATCCTGCGCCGCCGCGCCCGCGCGGCGATCGCCGGCCGGGCCCCGGGGGCCCGGCCCGGCCCCCGGCGCAGGCGCAGCGCGCCCCAGGCCAGCAAGGTGCCGCAGAGCGCCACCCCGAAGGTCACCAGCGGCGCCCCGGCCCAGGCGGCCAGCGGCGTGAAGGGGCTGGCGGTGTTGGCGAAGGCCAGCCGCCCCCATGGGAAGCCGCCCAGCGGCAGCCGGTCGCGCGCCCACTCCTGGGCCACCCAGAGGCAGGCGCCCCAGAGCGGCCAGCCGGGCAGCCGGGAGGTGAGCGCGAGTCCGGCGCCCAGCGCGCAGACGAAGAGCGCCTCGGCCAGCGAGAGGCCGACCCAGGCGTCCGAGCCGATCACCCGGATCCAGTCCAGCAGCCACAGGAAGAACGGCAGGCCGAAGACGAAGCCGGTCCAGGCTCCCTGGCGCGCCGTGCGCCCGCGGGTGAGCAGCGAGAGCGCGGCCACCGCGAGGATCGACAGCGGCCACAGGTCGTAGGGCGGGAAGGCGGCGGCGAGCATCAGCCCGGCGCCGGCCGCCAGCGCGCAGCGCCGCCAGCCCGTGCGGACCCGCTCGCGCAGTCGCGCCAGGCGCCCGGCCGCAGGGGCGGCCTGGCCGGTCGGGCGGTCCGCGCCGCCGCGGGTGTCCGCGCTCTGCGGCGAGCCCTCGGGGTCGAGGGCGTGGGGGGCCGCGTCGAGGGGCAAGGCCACCTGCGCACCATCTCTCTGGGCTGGTTCGGGGACCGTCGGGCGCCGCGGGAGGGGGTTCCCGGAGCCGACGGGTATCCGACGACGGTACCGCTGACGGCCGCCGATCGGAAGTCTCGGTCGGATGAGAAGGCGCAGGTCAGCCGGTGAGTCCGGCGTCGTACGCGGTCCGCCCGCGGACGACCGTGCGCAGGCAGCGGGGCAGCGGCGTGCCGGGGGTCAGATCGGGCAGTCCGGGGGTGCCCGAGCGCGGGTCGGTGGACCAGCCGGCCACCCGGGAGTCGGGGGCCTGGACGACCAGCTCACCGGTGTGCCAGAGCGCGTAGGTGGCGGGCGCGCCGGGGACCAGGACACCCTCGTGGTCGTGGCCCAGCGCCCGCCAGCCGCCGCGGGTGTGCGCGGCGAAGGCGGCCCGCACCGAGATCCGGTGCTCGGGGGTGCGGTGGAAGGCGGCGGCGCGCACGGTGCCCCAGGGGTCGAGCGCGGTGACCGGGGCACCCGAGCCGAAGGCCAGCGGGACGCCGGCCCGCAGCAGGGCGGCGAACGGGTTGAGGCCGGCGGCGCGCTCGGCGCCCAGCAGGTCCACGTACATCCCCTGCGGGCCGCCCCAGGCGGCGTCGAAGGCGGGCTGCACGGAGGCGGTCAGGCCCAGCTCGGCGAAGGCCGCGATCATGGTGGCGTCCAGCGCCTCGGCGTGCTCCACGCGGTGCCGCCGGGCCCGCACGGCGGCGGGGCCGAGCCGGTCGGCGGCCGTCCGCACGCCCGCCAGCACGGCGCTCAGCGCGGCGTCGCCGATCGCGTGGAACCCGGCCTGCAGGCCGGCCTCGGTGCAGGCGGTGACGTGGTCGGCCACCTGGTCGGCCGTCAGGTAGGCGGCGCCGGTGTGGTCGGCGTCCTGGTAGGGGGTGTGCAGGCAGGCCGTGTGCGAGCCGAGCGCGCCGTCCGCGAAGAGGTCGCCGCCGGCGCCGACCGCGCCCAGCCCGCGGGCCGCCTCGACGCCGCCGCGCTCGCTCAGTTCGCCCCAGTAGCCGTAGACCTCGGGTCCCGGCCGCTCGGCGGCCAGCGCGAGCAGTGCGGCCAGGTCGTGTTCGGAGGAGATCTCCGGTCCGGCGCACTCGTGCAGGGCGGCGATGCCCAGGGCGGCGGCCCGCTCCAGGGTGGCCAGTTGGGCGGCGCGGCGCTGCTCGTCGGTCAGCCCGTCCAGCGCGGTGCGACGGACCGCGTGGTGCGCGTCGCGGGTGAGCGGGGCGGTGGGGTGGTGGCCGGACAGCCCGGCCAGACCCGGGGTGCGCGAGCGCAGCGCGCTGGTGGCGAGCGCGGAGTGCACGTCGGTGCGCGAGAGGTAGAGCGCGGCGCCGCCGGCCGCCTCGTCCAGCTCGGCGAGCGTCGGCGGACGCCCCTCGGGCCAGCCGCTCTGGTCCCAGCCGTGGCCCATCAGCACACCGCCGGCCGGCTGGGCGGCGGCGAAGGCGGTGATCCGCGCCAGCGCCTCGGCCAGCGTGGCGCAGCCGGTGAGGTCCAGGCCGGTGAGCGCGAGGCCGGCGGAGGTGGCGTGCACGTGCGCGTCCACGAAGGCGGGGGTGACCAGCGCACCGGCCAGGTCGACGACCTCGTCCGCGACCGCCGTGTAGGCGTCGGCCGCACCCTCGCTGCCGATCCAGGCGATCTGCTCGCCCTCGATCAGCATCGCGCTGGCGAAGGGGTCGGCCGGGCTGTAGACGGTGCCGCCGCGCAGCAGCACGGTGCGGGAGGTGCGTTCGGTCATGGCCACCAGTCTGCACCCGCGCCGTCCGTCCCTCGGACAGTGCCCCCGTCAGAGCCGGGGCGGGCGGGCCTCGTAGGGGGTGGAGAGGACCACCGTGGTGCGGGTGGAGACGCCGGCGGCGCTGCGGATCCGCGCCAGCAGGTCCTCCAGGTCGCCGGGGGCGCCGACCCGCACCTTGAGGATGTAGTTCTCGTCACCCGCCACGCTGTGGCAGGCCTCGATCTCGGGCAGCGGGGCGAGCCGGTCGGGCACGTCGTCGGGGGCGCTGGGGTCGAACGGCTTGACCGAGATGAAGGCGGTCAGCGCCAGGTCGACGGCGTCCGGGTCGATGATCGCCGAGTAGCCGCGGATCACCCCGCGCTGCTCGAGTCTGCGGACCCGCTGGTGCACGGCGGAGGTGGACAGGCCGGTGGCCTTGCCCAGGTCGGTGTAGCTCATCCGCCCGTCCTGGACGAGCAGCTGAACGATGCGCTGGTCGAGATCCTCCACAAGGCGTCAACCTACCG
The DNA here is from genome assembly GCF_039528135.1 of Kitasatospora nipponensis. Classification (NCBI taxonomy): domain Bacteria; kingdom Bacillati; phylum Actinomycetota; class Actinomycetes; order Kitasatosporales; family Streptomycetaceae; genus Kitasatospora; species Kitasatospora nipponensis. The sequence goes on from NZ_BAAALF010000073.1 coordinate 37,575, forward strand.
CAGTGCGCGAGCCCGGTGACACGGAAGAGGCACAGCGAGTGATCCGGAGAGCAGCGCCGGGCCGCCGGGGCCGGCCCCGAGGGGATACCCGCGGAAGGAACACCCGCGGGACGGGGAAAAGCCGCAGCCCTCCGCGCAGACCCCCGCCAGGCACCCCGGCGAGTGAGCCGAAGGGCGCGCCGGTGTCGAAAGCGAGAAGGGCCAAGCGACCGAGGAACGAGGGAGCGCAGCGCCCGCCGACCGTCGAC
>NZ_BAAALF010000074.1:0-37578 GCF_039528135.1 Kitasatospora nipponensis
GGCCGGGGCGGCGCCGACCGCACCGAGCGCGGCGACCGGCCGGAGCGTTCCGGCGGACGGCGCGGCGCCGAGGTGGCCGAGCAGCCGGCCGAGGAGCGCGCGGCGCGTCCGCCGCGGGCCCGTCGCCGCACCCGTGGCGGCTCGACCGTGGCGGGCGTGGACGGTGCCACCACCGGGACGACCGCGGCCGGACAGGCCACGGCCGCCACGGCGCCGGTCGAGTCGGCCGGCAGCGGTCACACCGCGGCGGTCGAGGGCGAGAGCGCAAGACGCCGCCGCCGTCGCCGGCCGCGCAGTGGCGGCTCGGCGGGCGAGGGCGCGACCAGCGTCGAGGCGACCGCGGTCGTCGAGGCCGCCGCGGCCGTCGAGGCCGCCGTGGTGGCGCCCGTGGCACCCGAGGTGCCCGTGGTCTCGACGGTGACCACCGTGCCGAGCCAGGCGAAGGCGCCGGCCGCGGAGAGCGACAGCCCCGCGCCGAAGGCCACCCGGGCCCGTCGCGCCCGCAAGACCGCGGCTCCGGCCGGGTCCGCCGAGGTGCCGGCCACCGGCGAGGCGGCGGTGGCGACCCTGGTCGCGACGGTCACCGAGCCGGCCGTGCTGCCGGTGCCGGCCGCGGAGCCGATCGTGGAGCCGGCCGTGGAGGCCGCCCCCGCGAAGAGCACCGCCAAGAAGGCCGCGGCGAAGAAGACGGCGGCCAAGAAGACCGTCGCCAAGAAGACCGCCAGGACCCGCGCGAAGGCCACGGCGGCCGACGCCGTGGCCGAGACGGTCGTGCCCGAGGCTGCGGCCGCGGCGCCGGTGGCGGACGCCGTCGAGGCGCCGGCCGTGAGCAAGCCCCGCAAGGCGGCCGCCAAGCGGACCACCAAGAAGGCCGCCGCGAGCGTCGAGGCGCCGGCCGTCCAGGTCGCCGCCGAGGCGACCGAGGCCGCCGAGGCCCCGGTCAAGAAGGCCACCCGGACCCGGAAGACCGCCGCCAAGAAGACGGCGGCCACCGAGGCCCCGGCGGGCACCGAGGCGGCCACCGCGGCCGTCGACGCGCCGCGCCGCCGGACCCGGACCCGCCGCCCGGCCGAGGAGACCCCGGCCACCGACTGACGGCGTGCCGTGGGACGGCTGAACGAGTGAACGGTGAGGGGCGGGTCGACCGGTGCGGTCGGCCCGCCCCTCACCTGTTCACCCGTTCGCCGCTCCCGGTTCGCCCGGCACCGCCGTGGGCTCCACACCCTCGCCGACCAGGCCACTAGGCTCGTGGGCGGCCCCGCCGCACCGCACCGCACCGACCCCCAGCACCGACCCCGAGGAGCCCACCCCGATGAGCACCCCCCGCTTCCTCGCGCTTCCCCGCTGCGCCTCGGCCGTGCGGCTGAGCACCGCGCGCGGCACGTTCGCCGCGCTGCGCGGCGAGCCGGCGGGCGCCCCGCGCGGCACCGCGCTGCTGGTGCCCGGCTTCACCGGCAGCAAGGAGGACTTCATCGCCCTCCTCGAACCGCTGGCGCAGGCCGGCTTCCGGGTGGTCGCCGTGGACCAGCGCGGCCAGTACGAGAGCACCGCCCCCACCGACCCCGCCGCCTACGCGCTGCCCGAGCTCGGGCGCGACCTGCTGGCCGTCAGCGAGCTGCTGCTGGCCGAGGGCGACGGCGGCCCGCTGCACCTGCTGGGCCACTCCTTCGGCGGCTTCGTGGTCCGCGAGGCGGTGCTGGCGCGCTCGACCGCGCTGCCGGCGCAGGCGCTGCCCTGGGCCTCGCTGACCCTGCTCTCGACCGGCCCCGGCCCCATCGACCCCACCGAGGCGGCCCGCACCAAGATGCTGATGGACGCGCTGGGCGGGCTGGACCTGGAGACCATCTGGCAGCTGATGCAGCAGATGGACGAGGGCAGCCGCGACCCGGCGGACGTCCCCGCCCCCGAGATCGCCGACTTCCTGCACCGGCGCTGGCTGGCCAACGACCCGCAGGCGCTGCTCGCGATGGGCGACCGCCTGCTCGGCGAGCCGGACCGGACCGACCTGCTGGCGGCGCTGGACACCCTGCCGAAGCTGGCCGTCTCGGGCGTGCGGGACTACGCCTGGCCGGTCGAGGAGCAGGCCCGCACCGCCGAGCGGCTGGGCGCCCGCCACGTCGTGGTGGCCGGCGCCGGCCACTCCCCCAACGCCGAGCGCCCGCTGGAGACCGCCGCCGCGCTGGCCGACTTCTGGTCCACGGTCCGCCCGTAGGGCCTCTGTCGGGCAGGTCACCCGGCGGCACTCCGGGAAAAAGTCGTTAGTTCCGGTAATATTTGATTCAGACCGGGAATGAACGACCCCACCAGTGCGGTTGAACCCGAAGAGTCGCCACGCGAAACCAGGACTTCACAGGCGGGCAACCGCTGGGACCCAGCCCGCCGCCACGCTGGTGGACGGGCCCCAGCGCTCCCGCCCACCTCGGCACCAGCAGAGGGGACACGTGGCACCGACCGCCGTACCGCGCCCGGTACAGACGAGCACCACCCCGCCGCCTCGGCAGGCACCGAGGTCAGCAAAGGAGAGACCCATGCGTTTCGAGATTCTCCGACTGGACGACCACCAGGGCTCCGCCACCGACCGGCTGATCGCCGACGCGGAGACCGTACGCCGACTCGTGGAGGACGCGGCCCGTACCGGGGAGCGCCTCTACATCCGCCCGTGCCAGAGCGTCTGACGCACCGGCAGTCCCTTGCGTGCGGCCACCGGCCGCGCCGACGCCCCGCCACCGGAACGAGGGTGACGGGGCGTCAACGTGCGCCCTCCGTACGCCGAGCGCGCCCGGCCGACGTTTGCCGTCGGCCCGCGCGGGACATCCCCTAGCGGGGGCCACCGCCCGGCCCGATCGCCGGGAGCGACGCCGACGCACTCCGTACGGGTGATCGTCCTTGACGCGGCGGTCCGGAGGGAGGAGCGTTGGCTGTTATGAGGGGCGAGCCAAGTTGCCCGAGGTGCGCCGGTCGGGTGCGTGCCCCCGGTCTCTTCTCCGATACCTGGCAGTGTGACAACCATGGCGCCGTCCACCCGATGCAGCCCGTGCTGCCACCGAGCGTGGAGGCGCTGAGCGTCGCCGTGGCCCGATCGCAGGTCCCGGTCTGGCTGCCGTGGCCGCTGCCGGTCAGCTGGCTCTACACCGGGATCTCCCACGCGGGCGACGACGTCTCCGGGGCGCGGGCCACCGCGGTGGCCTGCTCCGGACCCGCGCCGCTGGGCGGCTTCGGCGAGCTGGTGCTGGTCGCCGAGGAGCTCGGCGTCGGCCTGGGGGCGCGCTACGCCGGCCTGCCCGGCCCCGACCCCGGCGAGGCCATCTCGCTGCACAAACCCGCGGACACCAAGCTGATGGCGGCCGGCCGGCCCACCCCGATGTGGCACGTCGCCTCCGCCCCGGACGACCGCGCGGTCTTCGTCGGCGAGGCGCTCGGGCTCTGGCTGTGGGCGATCGCCTGGCCCGAGCAGTCGGCCCTGCTGATGTACGACGAGCTGGTCCTCACCGACCTGCGCGACGCCGGCGCCGAACTGGACCTGCTGCCCTGCGGCGCGCTCTCGCCGCGGCTGCTGGGCTGAGCGGTCGAACGCGCGCTGACTATCCTGGGCGACTCCAGCCCAGCACCTCAGCCAGCCAGGAGTCCCACCCCGTGCGCATCGACCTGCACGCCCACAGCAACGCCTCCGACGGTACCGACAGCCCGGCCGAGCTGGTGGCGGCGGCGGTCGCGGCGGGCCTCGACGTGGTGGCGCTCACCGACCACGACACCGTCGCGGGCCACGAGGAGGCGGCGGCCGCGGTGCGGGCGCTGCCCGCGGGCAGCCGGCTCTCGCTGGTGACGGGCGCCGAGCTCTCCTGCCGGGTGGACGGCGTCAGCCTGCACCTGCTCGCCTACCTCTTCGACCCCACCGAGCCGGCCTTCGCCCAGGAGCGCACACTGGTGCGCACCGACCGCTTCCGGCGCGGGCAGGCGGTGGTCGAGCGCTGCCGGAGCCTGGGCGCGCCGATCAGCTGGGAGCAGGTGCGGCGGATCGCCGGCGAGGGCTCGGTGGGCCGCCCGCACATCGCCAGCGCGCTGGTCGAGGCCGGCGTGGTGGGCAGCGTCTCGGAGGCCTTCACCGCCGACTGGCTGGCCAACGGCGGACGGGCCGACGTCCCCAAGCACGAGACCGACCCGTTCGAGGCCGTCCGGCTGGTCCGGGGCGCGGGCGGGGTGCCGGTCTTCGCGCACCCGGGCGCCGCCAAGCGCGGCCGGACCGTCCCGGAGCAGACCATCGCCGACCTGGCGGCGGCGGGCCTGGGCGGCCTGGAGGTGGACCACACCGACCACGACGAGCCGACCCGGGCGCGGCTGCGCGGCTTCGCGGCCGAGCTGGGGCTGTTCGCCACCGGCTCCAGCGACTACCACGGCTCGCGCAAGACGGTGGGCCTGGGCGACTTCACCACCGCGCCCGAGGCGTACGAGGCACTGCTCGACCAGGCCACCGGCGCGAAGGTGGTTTCCCGCTAGCGCGGCGCGGGTGTCCGCTCCGGCACTCTGCCTTTGTGTGGCTCGGTTCGCCTCCGGGCGCTCTTGACCCGGCGTCGACGGTCGGCGGGCGCTGCGCTCCCTCCTACCTCGGTCGCTTGACCCTTCTCCCTTTCGACACCGGCACGCCCTTCGGCTCACTCGCCTCGGTGCTCGGGATGCGGGTGGGCGGTGGGCGACCGGACAATTCGGACCATGAGCTTCTTCGACACGGCAACGTTCGGGTCGCTCTTCGTCACGCTCTTCGTGATCATGGACCCGCCGGGGACCATCCCGATCTTCCTGGCGCTGACCTCGGGCCGGGCGGCCAAGGTGCAGCGCCGGATGGCCTGGCAGGCGGCGGCGGTGGCGCTCGGCGTGATCACCACCTTCGGGCTCTTCGGGCAGCAGATCCTCGACTACCTGCACGTCTCCATCCCGGCCCTCCAGGTGTCCGGCGGGATCCTGCTGCTGCTGATCGCCCTCGACCTGCTGACCGGCAAGATCGAGGAGCCCACCCAGACCAAGGACGTCAACGTCGCGCTGGTGCCGCTGGGCACCCCGCTGCTGGCCGGTCCGGGCGCGATCGTCGCGGTGATCCTGGCGGTGCAGAAGGCCGACACCGGCGGCGAGGAGTTCGCGGTCTGGACGGCCATCGTGGTCATGCACGTGGTGATGTGGCTGACCATGCGGTTCTCGCTCGTGATCATCCGGATCATCCACGAGGGCGGCGTGGTGCTGATCACCCGGCTCTCCGGCCTGCTGCTCTCGGCGATCGCCGTGCAGCTGGTGGCCAGCGGGGTGTACGGCTTCATCCACGACTACCGGTAGCCGCGCGACCGCACCCTCAGCCGAGGCTCGCGCCCCGGCGCCCGGGATCGCGCAGGTCGGTGCCCTGCCGCAGCCAGAGCTCCTCCAGCGCGGCCGCGCCGTGCACCCGCTTGTGGGCCGCCTCGTTCGGCGTCATCGGCAGCAGCGGCAGGAAGCGGACCGGATCGGCCGGCGGATCCAGCTCCAGGTCCGCGACCAGCCCGCCCGGCTCCCCCGCCAGCACCGAGGTGAACGGCGCGCCCTCCCAGAGCGCGCTGCCCAGGTCGAGGGAGGTCCCCGGCGCCACCACCAGGCCCTCCACCTGCGGGGTCGCGGCGAAGGTCGCCAGCGTGCGGAGCACGTCGTCGCGCCCGCCGCGGACCGTCAGCACCAGCTCGGCCCGCGGACCGCGCACCGGATCCACGACGGCCGAGGTCGGGTCGGCCATCGGGGCCGCGGCCATGCCCAGCGTCGCGTAGCGGACCAGCCCCTCGGCGTCCGGCCCGAAGCGCAGCACCTCGATCCGTTCGGCCCCCAGGAAGGTGACCGCCGCCCGGCCGCCGGGCTCGCCGAAGGTGGTGATCAGCCGGGCCTCGACCGCGCTCAGCACGTCCGAACGGCTCGGGCCCAGCGGGCCGTGCGGCTGGGAGGGGTCACCGAAGAGCGGGAAGTCGTGGGCCATGCGGCCGAGCGTACCGCCGCCCGGTCCGCGCGCCACCGCGACCCTGACCCCCGTTCTGACCTGCTGTTAGGGTGGGCAGTCGAGCAGAGGCCGAGGTTCCGTGATGTCGATGATCAACAACCTGCGGGCCGCGGTCCGTTCGAACCGCCGCCGCCCCGAGGCGACCGGCCCCACCGCCGGTCTCGGCGCGGAGTCGCCCTCGTCCGTGGTGGACTGCGCGGTCTACCAGGACGGGCAGCGCCACGGTGAGAGCTGCTCCCCGCGCGAGGCCGCCCGCCGGGTGCGCGAGGCGAAGCAGAAGGACCACCGCGAGTCCCGCGAACACCCCGGTTCGTTCAGCTGGATAGGGCTGCACGAGCCGACCGAGGAGGAGTTCGAGGGCATCGCCCAGCGCTTCGCCCTGCACCCCCTGGCGGTCGAGGACGCGGTGCACGCGCACCAGCGCCCCAAGGTCGAGCGCTACGACGACGTGCTCTTCGCGGTCTTCAAGACCATCCGCTACGTCGAGCACGACCGGCTCACCCCGACCAGCGAGGTGGTCGACACCGGCGAGCTGATGGTCTTCGCCGGCCCGGACTTCGTGATCACCGTCCGGCACGGCGAGCACGGCTCGCTGCGCGGCCTGCGCCGCCACCTGGAGAGCGACGCGGACGGCACCGGCCTGCTCGCCAAGGGGCCCGCCGCCGTCCTGCACGCCATCGCCGACCAGGTGGTGGACGACTACCTGCTGGTGGCCGACCGGCTGCAGACCGACGTGGACGACATCGAGTTCGACGTCTTCTCACCGCTCGGCGGTCCCGGCGCCGATGCCGGCCGGGTCTACCAACTCAAGCGCGAGGTACTGGAGTTCAAGCGGGCGGTGGCCCCGCTGCTGCGGCCCATGCAGCAGCTCTCCGAACCCGTGTCGGCCCGGCTGATCGACCCCGAGGTGCAGAAGTACTTCCGGGACGTCGCCGACCACCTGGCCCGGGTCACCGAGCAGGTGCACGGCTTCGACGAGCTGCTCAACTCGCTGCTGCAGGCCAATCTGGCCCAGGTCTCGGTCGCCCAGAACGAGGACATGCGCAAGATCACCGCCTGGGCCGCGATCTTCGCGGTGCCCACGATGATCACCGGCATCTACGGCATGAACTTCGAGAACATGCCGGAACTGCACTACAAGTACGGCTACTTCGTGGTGCTGGGAGCCGTGACCGCGATCTGCATAGGGATGTACCGGGGCTTTCGCCGCAACGGCTGGCTCTGACCGGGCGGGCCCCCGCGGGGGCCCGCCCGTCCGGCGGCGACCAGCCGACCGGACGCGGTCGGCGGCGCCCGGTCAGCGGCGCCCGCCGCGGAGCACCAGACCCAGGCCCAGCATGATCACCGCCACCGCCGGGTAGGCCGCCACCGGCGGCAGCTGGCCCAGCCAGACGGCCGCGATCAACGCCGCCCCCGGGGTCTCCAGCAGGATCGCCGTCGAGGTGACCGAGGGCCCCAGGGTGCGCACCACCCGGTTGCTCAGCGAGTGGCCGAGCAGCTGGGCGGCCACCATCAGCAGCGCGATCTGCCCCCAGACCCCGGCCGACCAGCCGGTCATCCGCACGCCGCTCCCCAGGCAGAGCGCCAGCAGCACCAGCGAGGTGGTGCCGTAGCAGATGAGCGTGTAGGCGGTGGTGCTGACGGTCCGCCGCACCTCGGCGCCCAGCAGCATGTAGCCGGCCGCGGCGAGTCCGGCGCCGAGCGCCAGGCCGTCGCCGACCAGCGCGCGCGGGGAGAGGGTCAGGTCCACCCCGGTCAGCACCAGGACGCCCGCGAAGGCCACGCACATGCCCGCCCAGACCAGCCGTGGCGGCCGGATCCCGCCCAGGCGCATCAGCAGGATGGTCCACAGCGGTGTGGTGGTCACCAGGGCCGTCGCGGAGGCCACCGAGGTCATCCGCAGGCTGGGCATCCAGAGCGCGAAGTGCACCGCGAGCAGCACCCCGGCGGCGACCGCCAGCAGCAGCGCGCGCCGGCCGATGCCGCGCAGCTCGGCACGGTGGCGCAGCAGCGCGTAAGGGCCCAGCACCCCGACCGACATGAAGTTGCGCCAGCAGGCGATGGCCAGCGCCGGGGCGGCGGTGGCCTTGATCAGCGGCGCGGAGAGCGAGATGCCCGCGATGGAGACCGCGAGCAGCAGCAGGTCGGCCTTCGGCAGGTGCTGCGGCACCGCACCGGCGGCGGGCGCGGTGGTGGCGGGCGCAGGGGCGGCGGCGGGGACGGGGTGGTCGGCGGGGACGGCGGTGTCGGGCCGGGCGGCGGGCACGGCTCTCCTCGGGGCAAAAGGGGCAGGGCGGTACCAAGGTAAGGCCCATTCCACCCTGACGGCACTGTCGCCCGCATCGCGGACCGCCCGGGCCCTGCGGCCGGCGCGGTGCGGGGGCCGTTCAGCCCCTGCGCCGCAGCCGTCCCAGCACCAGCTTCGGCAACCCCGCCGGGATCGGCTGCCGGGTGGTGGCCGTGCTCGGCATCGGCGCGGCGGCGTGCGAGACCTCGGGCATCGCGCCCGGCCGCTCGCTCGTCCCGCCGACCGGCGCCAGCCGCAGCACCCGGCACTCGCGCGCCCAGCGGTCGACCATGGAGTCGGTGTCGGGCGCGTTCAGCCGCTTGCCCCTGAGCTCCTCGACCGCGCCCGTCCACGCTTCGCCGTGCGGCTCGAGCACGCTGACCTCGGCGGCGAAGGCCACCAGCCGGCCCCACTTGTCCTTGCTGCGCACGGTCACCGCGGCGCCGGCCCCCGCCGTCAGTCCGTGCAGCGGCTGCTCCGCGCCGTCGCCGACCACCACCACCGCGCCGTCGTGCCAGGCGTGCCAGAGCGGGCGGCCCTCGTCCTGCCCCTCGGCGCGCACCCAGAGCAGCCCGGACTTCTTCACCGACTCCTCCAGCAGCGCCCGGTCGAGGAAGTCGTCAGCAGTTGCGGTCGTACCGTCCATGGCGGACAGCGTACGGGGCACGGAGCGGTCCCAGAGCGACAGCCGCCGATCCCGGCAGGCTGGGACTTGCGCACTTCGATAACCTTTCCCCCGACGACGAACCGAAGGGAAGTCCATGGCAGGGGCCGGTAGCCGGGTCTTCATCTCCCATCTCGCCGGGATCGCCGTCTTCGACCCCAACGGGGACCAGGTCGGACGGGTCCGCGACGTGGTGGTCTCGCTGCGCATCGGCGGTCGCCCGCCCCGGGTGCTCGGCCTGGTGGTCGAGGTGGTCGGGCGGCGCCGGATCTTCCTGCCGATGACCCGGGTGACCAGCCTGGAGTCCGGCCAGGTGCTGACCACCGGTGTGATCAACATGCGCCGCTTCGAGCAGCGGCCGACCGAGACCCTGGTGCTGGCCGAGCTGCTGGACCGCCGGGTGACCGAGACCGCCGCCGCCGAGGAGGTCACCGTCCTCGACGTGGCGATGGTGCAGACCCGGCTGCGCGAGTGGGAGATCAGCAAGGTCTTCGTCCAGCGCGGCAAGACCAGCCGGCTGCGCAAGAACAAGGGCGAGGCGGTCACCCTCGACTGGTCCGCGGTCACCGGCTTCACCCTCACCGAGGAGGGCCAGGGCGCGGCCAACCTGCTGGCCACCTTCGAGCAGTTGCGCCCGGCCGACCTGGCCAACGTGATGCACCACCTGTCGGCCAAGCGCCGCGCCGAGGTGGCCGCCGCCCTGGACGACGAGCGGCTGGCCGACGTCCTGGAGGAGCTGCCCGAGGACGACCAGGTCGAGATCATCGGCAAGCTGCAGGACGAGCGCGCCGCCGACGTGCTGGAGGCGATGGACCCGGACGACGCCGCCGACCTGCTCTCCGAGCTGCCCGGCGAGGAGGCCGAGCGCCTGCTCCAGCTGATGGAGCCCGAGGAGGCCGCGCCGGTGCGCCGCCTGCTCACCTACCAGGAGGACACCGCCGGCGGTCTGATGACCACCGAGCCGATCGTGCTGGAGCCGGACGCCACGGTGGCCGAGGCGCTGGCCCGGGTGCGGGTCTCCGACCACAAGCCGGCGCTGGCCGCCCAGGTCTACGTCTGCCGCCCGCCCAGCGAGACCCCCACCGGCATCTACCTGGGGACGGTGCACTTCCAGCGGCTGCTGCGCGAGCCGCCGTACACGCTGGTCGGCTCGATCGTCGACGGCGACCTCGACCCGCTGCCGCCGGACACCCCGCTCTCGCTGGTCACCAGCTACCTGGCGACCTACAACATGGTCGCCGCCCCCGTCGTGGACGAGGCCGACCACCTGCTGGGCGCCGTCACCGTCGACGACGTCCTGGACCACCTGCTGCCGGAGGACTGGCGCGAGGCGTCCCTGCACGGCGACAACGACCCCCTGGAGCACGAGCCCGAGAGCGAGGTGACCGGTGGACGGTGACCGCAAGAACCGCCGCGACGGACGCGACGACGCCCCGCGCCAACGCATTCAGGGCGAGCTGCGCGAACTGCGCCAGCTGCGCGAGCTGCGGGCCCGCGAGGGCAACCGGGGCCAGCGCAGCGAGGCCCAGCTGAGCTCCGGCGGCCGTTCCCGGCTGGACCAGCCGCGCACCGGCCGCCCGGCGCTCTTCGCGCTGCCCGCCTACGACCCGGAGGCCTTCGGCAAGCTCTCCGAACGGGTCGCCCGGTTCCTGGGCACCGGGCGGTTCATCGTCTGGATGACCGTGGTGGTGGTGGTCTGGGTGGGCTGGAACACCCTGCTGCCGAGCGACTGGCGCTTCGACGCCTACCCGTTCATCTTCCTCACCCTGGTGCTCTCGCTGCAGGCCTCCTACGCGGCGCCGCTGATCCTGCTCGCGCAGAACCGCCAGGACGACCGCGACCGCGTCAACATGGAGCAGGACCGGGCCCGTGGCGAGCGCAACATCGCCGACACCGAGTACCTGACCCGCGAGGTCGCCGCCCTGCGCCAGGGACTGGGCGAGGTCGCCACCCGCGACTTCATCCGCTCCGAACTGCAGAGCCTGCTCAAGGAGATGGACGAACGCCGGGACGCCTCCGAGGTCGTCTGAGCCGGCCGGGCCGCAGTGCCCGTCCGGCCCGCCGCGGAGGCCGAGCTGTGACCCGCGGCACGCTACCGGCGAGTCAACCGCCGCACCGCCGCGCCGTACCATCAAGGCATGGCCAATGAGACAGAGGTGGCGACCGGCGTGACGGAGGAATCCGTGCGCGAGGCGCTGTCCACCGTGCAGGATCCGGAGATCAACCGTCCGATCACCGAGCTCGGCATGGTGAAATCGGTGGAGATCTCGGACGACGGCACCGTACGGGTCGCCGTCTTCCTGACCGTCTCCGGCTGCCCGATGCGCGAGACGATCACCGAGCGCGTGCAGACCGCGGTCGGGCGTGTCGCGGGCGTCACCGCCGTCGAGGTCGAGCTCGACGTGATGAGCGACGAGCAGCGCAAGGAGCTCTCCCAGCTGCTGCGCGGCGGCGCCCCCGAGCGGGAGATCCCGTTCGCCAAGCCCGGCACGCTGACCCGCGTCTACGCGGTCGCCTCCGGCAAGGGCGGTGTCGGCAAGTCCTCGGTGACCGTCAACCTGGCCGCCGCGATGGCCGCCGACGGCCTGAAGGTCGCCGTGGTCGACGCCGACATCTACGGCCACAGCGTGCCGCGGATGCTGGGCGTCGAGGGCCGGCCCACCCAGGTCCAGGACATGATCATGCCGCCGTCCTCGCACGGCGTGAAGGTCATCTCGATCGGCATGTTCACCCCCGGCAACGCCCCCGTGGTCTGGCGCGGCCCGATGCTGCACCGCGCGCTGCAGCAGTTCCTGGCCGACGTCTACTGGGGCGACCTGGACGTGCTGCTGCTCGACCTGCCGCCCGGCACCGGCGACATCGCCATCTCGGTGGCCCAGCTGGTCCCCAACGCCGAGATCCTGATCGTCACCACCCCGCAGATGGCCGCCGCCGAGGTGGCCGAGCGGGCCGGCACGATCGCCCTGCAGACCCACCAGAAGATCGTCGGCGTGATCGAGAACATGTCCGGCATGCCGTGCCCGCACTGCGACGAGCTGGTCGACGTCTTCGGCACCGGCGGCGGCCAGACCGTGGCCGACGCGCTGACCCGGGCCACCGGCGCCAACGTCCCGGTCCTCGGCAACATCCCCATCGACGTCCGCCTGCGCGAGGGCGGCGACGACGGCACCCCGGTCGTCCTGGCCGCCCCCGACTCCCCCGCCGGCGCCGCCCTGCGCGCCGTCGCCGGCAAGCTCGGCGGCCGCCAGCGCGGCCTCTCCGGCCTCTCCCTGGGCCTGACCCCGAAGAACAAGTTCTGACCGGGCCGGCAGGCCTGTAGGGCCCACACCGCGAAGGGCGCTCCCGGGGTTCGGGGGCGCCCTTCGGCGTGCTCGTGGGGTGGGGCCGGGGTGGCTAGGGGTGGGGGGTGTACGCGGCGAGGTCGGGGATGCCGGCGAAGCCGATGCCGTAGGCGCTGACGCTGCGGCCGTAGGCGCCGAGCAGGACGCCGGGGGCCTCGCCCGCCAGGACCCAGCCGTACTCGGACTCGCGGTAGCGGAAGGGGTGCGGCAGGCCGTTGACCGGCAGGGTGAGCGGGGACCAGCCGGGGCCGGCGAGGTCGTCGGCGAGGTCCCAGGCGATGGCGGTCTGCTGGTCCAGCCAGTCCTGGCGGCGGCCGCGGTCCAGCTGGCCGGGCCAGGTGGCCGCCAGCAGGCCGGAGCCGGCCAGCCAGGCCGCCGAGGAGGCGGAGGTGGCCTCCAGCATGCCGGTGCCGTCGGCGCTGCGCCGCCCGGGGCGGCGGGCCACCGTGACGACCACGGCGAAGCGGCGCGCGGACGGGGTCTCGTGCTGGCGCGGCGGCTCGTCGCCGTGGCCCACCGAGCCGTAGTCGATGGTGCGGGGCTGACCGGGCCGGTGGCCGCCGGCGCCGGCCTGCAGCAGCCAGCGCCGGCCGGTCCACCCCTCGTCCAGGCCGTACCAGGGGAAGTCGGCCTCCAGGTACGGCGCGAGCGGGTCCGCCGGCGCGGCCGTCCGCCGGCCGGGCACCTCCGCGGCCGTCGCGGTGGCGGTGGCGGCCGGTCCGGTCGCGTCCGCCGGTCCTGCCGTCCGGGCCGGTCCCACCGCACGACTGCTCGTCGCGTCCATTCCAGGGCCTCCTCAGCACTCTGTCGGGCACTCAGCACAATAGCGGCGCAGAACGGCGGCACCCCGCCCAGCGGGTGGCCGGGCGGGGTGTCGTGGTGTCGCGGGCGGCGTGTCGTCGGGCGGGCCGGGTGGGCATCAGGCGGCTGGGCGGGCCGCCCACGTGGGCCTCAGGTGGCGTCGAGGTCGTAGGGCGGGCGCTCGCCGGCGGCCAGCGGTTCGCCGGTCGAGACGGGCTTGACCATGTTGACCGCGCCCGCACCCGCGGCGGCGTTCGCCGCGGCCTTGGTGGTGCCCACCGGCGCCTTGTCGTCCAGCATCGACTTGAGGTTCAGCCCCTCGCGCAGCTCCCCCAGGCCCAGCGGGTCGGACTCGCCGCCGATCAGGTTCTTGCGCACGAAGGTCTTCGGGTTGAGGTCCTCGAAGTCGAAGTCCTTGAACTCGGGACCCAGCTCGCTGCGGATGTCCTCCTTGGCGCTGTCCGCGAAGGTGCGCACCTTGCGGATGAAGCCCATGGTGTCCTGGATCAGCTTGGGGAGCTTGTCCGGCCCGAAGATCACGATCGCCATGATGACCAGGGTGATCATTTCGAGTGGGCCTATGTCGAAGAACACGGAAGCTCCCAGCTGCTGGAGGACGAACCCGGTTCGGCCCGCGACACCGGTCCCTACAGCGTAATGGCCACCAGCGGGTCCGTGGTCCACGGGGGAACGAAACCGTGGTAAAGACCAACTGGTGGCCGAACGCCGGGCCTACGGCAGGCCACCGGGAGCGGAAGCCCCGGGGCCCGGATCACCGGGACCCCGGATGACGGGTCACGGGAACAGCGGACGCCCGCCGTGCACCACCGGGTCGATCGCCTGGGTCGAGGGGGCGGGGCGCAGCAGGTCGTACGGGTGACCGCCCGGCGCGTGGCCGGGGAAGTCCACCGTGAGCGGCGCGTTCAGCTGGCTGACCGGGCGCACGCCGGGCACCTGCGGGTTGACCGCGCTGCCGTGCTGGTCGTCCAGCGGGCTGTCACCGGCCACCGAGGCCAGGCCCAGGCTGCCGAAGCCGCCCAGCGCCACCTCGGCCACCGAGAACGCGCCGGCCGCCGCGAAGACCAGCCGCCGGCCGCGCGGGGCACCGGGTCGCGAGATCGGCAGCACGACCGCCGGCCGCTCGGTGCTGACCACCGAGCGGGCCGAGCCGCGCCGGCCCGTCCACAGCCGCAGGTCCGGTCCGCGGCCGGCCCGCGGGTCGACGCCCGGCAGCGGGGTGTCGGCGCCCAGCGCACCGGCGCCGAACGCGCTGCCGCTGCCGCTGCCGCGGCCGAAGGAACCACCGGTCAGCCTGCTGCCGCCGAGGGTCGGGGCGGGCGGCGCGGTCGGCTGCGCGGGCGCGCGGGCGCCGGGGCCCGGCGGGGGCTCGTCGTCGGGCAGGGCCGCGACCGCGAGCAGCCGTGACATCAGCAGCCCGGAGGGGCCGGGGGCCTGGGTCCGGGCGAGGGCCTGCTTGACCGCCCGGCCGTCGTCGGCCTCGGCCAGGCACTGCGGACAGGTCGCCAGGTGCGCCTGGACCCGCTCGCGCGCGTCGTGGCCGAGTTCGCCGTCCAGGTAGGCGGTCAGCCGCTCACCGAGATGGTGCTCCTCGGCCGCCGCGGACGAAGGGCTCGCGCGCACCGCGATCGGCCGCAGCACGGGTACCTCCTGACGGGTGCTCTCCTGCTGCGCCTCGGCGGGCGCCGGGCGCCGGGCGCCGGACCGGCCTGCAGCGCTCACGATCGCCTCCGCCCGCTCCCACCCGGCGTACCCGGCTCACCGGCGACCGCGCCCGCGGCCACCGGCTCCAGCTGCTCCGAGCCGCCGCGCCGCACCCGCCCGGGAGCGGCGCCCGGGGCGCGGTGCTTGAGCGCGGCCCGCAGGTGCGAGCGGCCGCGGTGGATCCGACTGCGCACGGTGCCGAGCTTGACGCCCAGCGTGGCGGCGATCTCCTCGTAGCTGAGGCCCTCGATGTCGCAGAGCACCACGGCGGCGCGGAACTCGGGCGCCAGGGTGTCCAGCGCCTGCTGGACGTCGGCGTCGAAGTGGGTGTCGCTGAAGGCCTGCGCCGGGCTGGGCTCGCGGCTGGGCAGACGCTCGGCGGCGTCCTCGGCCAGCGCGTCGAAGCGGATCCGCTGACGGCGGCGGACCATGTCCAGGAAGAGGTTGGTGGTGATCCGGTGCAGCCAGCCCTCGAAGGTGCCGGGGGTGTAGGTGGAGAGCGAGCGGAAGACCCGAACGAAGACCTCCTGCGTGAGGTCCTCGGCGTCGTGCTGATTGCCCGTCAGGCGGTAGGCCAGGCGGTAGACCCGGGCGCTGTGCGCCTCGACGATCTCCTCCCAGCTGGGGGGCGTCCAGCCCTGCGCGTCAGGCCCCTCGGTGAAGGTCGCGAGCGCGACGGGCGCCGAGGGCTCGGCGGCGGTGCCGTCGGTCGACTGGTCCAGGGGGGAGTGCGCAGACTGGTTCATCACGGGCTTCGGCGTACGGGCCGACGAGGTGCCGCGGAAGTGCCGCCGCACAGGGACGTCGCCCTCGGCCACACCTCCTCGGTTGGCTCTTCTGCCCAGCAGGGCCACCACCATATCCACCTCACCCGTCAGTTCTGGATAAAAGTGTGCTCATCCACCGGCGGCCGAACCGCGCCGCCGCCCGGACCCTCCTGCGGACTCTCACCGGAACCAACGGCCCGCCGCCGTACACGGTTCCCGCCCGGCCAGTAATCTGTCGCTGGGAAATATCGACATCCAGCCACCCGCCGGCGGCCACGCAGCGGCAGACCCCCCAGGACCAGCATCATCGACTTCGGGCCCGCGGCTTCGACGCTCGCCGACACCTACGTCGGCGAGGACGCTGTGCTGACCTACGCCCGGTCCCAGGCGGCCCGCACCGGGGTGCAGGCGATCGGGCCCAGCGGTGGGGCCTGCCTGCGGCTGCTGGCGGCCGCGGTGGGCGCCAAGGCGGTGGCCGAGATCGGCACCGGCACCGGCGTCTCCGGCCTCTACCTGCTGCGCGGCATGCGCACGGACGGGATCCTGACCACCGTCGACCCGGAGCCGATCCGCCAGGAGTTCGCCCGCGAGGCGTACCTCGCGGGCGGCTTCGCGGTGAACCGGGCCCGGCTCATACCGGGACGGGCGCTCGACGTGCTGCCGCGGCTCGCCGACGGCCAGTACGACCTGGTCTTCTGCGACGGCGACCCCGCCGAGTCCATGTCCTACCTAGCAGAATCGTTGCGCCTGCTGCGCCCGGGCGGGGTGGTCTGCTTCGAGGGGGTCTTCCAGCAGGGCCGGCTCACCGACCCCGGTCTGGACGACCCGCGCACCCGGGCGGTGCGCGAGCTGGTGCAGGAGGTGCGCGAGAGCACCCGGCTGCTGCCCGTGCTGCTCCCGGTGAGCGACGGGCTGCTCTGCGCGGTCAAGCGGTAGATGTCTCGGCCCGGTTCGCCCCGGGCGAGCCGCGGCCTGCCGACCGGCCCGGGCCGGCCGTGGGCGGCCGGAAACGGGAACAGCGGGGCCCGGGGTCCGGCCGGTGTGGTACCGGTCGGGCCCCGGGCCCCGCGGTCGCGCCCCGCAGGACGCGAAGCTCACGCTGGAGTCAGCCGCAGGCCTGCTTCAGAGCGTCACCCAGGGCGCTTGCCTCGTCCGGAGTGAGCTCCACCACCAGGCGCCCGCCGCCTTCGAGCGGAACTCGCATGATGATGCCCCGCCCCTCTTTGGTGACCTCGAGCGGGCCGTCACCCGTCCGCGGCTTCATGGCCGCCATGCTCGTTCCCCTTCCTGCAACCGCTCAGCTACGTACCAGCAGTCCGTCCACCGCCGGTATCGAACGCATTGATCGGAAGCCATTATCCCGCATTCGGCGCCCCGATGACCAACGTCACTCTCTGGGCACCAGCGGCCGCACCGGCACAGAACGGCTGATTCCGTCTCAGATGCCCCATCACTCGACCGGGCGAAACTCCATCAGATGCCGCCCCACGCCTGCCCCGGCCCGGTACCCTGCCGCCGCCCGGCACGGCGGCGACGGCCCCGGGCCCGGTCGGCGGCCCGCCGCGGCAAAGGTGCGCTACCTCACACTCCCGCCGGCCGCCGCGCTCCGGCATGCTGGCTCAGGTCCGCGATGTTACCGAACGGTTGGGAGCCCTCACCCCATGTCCGACTCCGTCCTGTACGAGCTCGACGGCCCCCTGGCCGTCCTGACGATCAACCGCCCGGACGCGATGAACGCGCTGGACGTGCCCACCAAGGTGGCCCTGCGCGACGCCGTCATCGCCGCGGCCGGCGACCCGGCCGTGCGGGCCGTGCTGCTCACCGGAGCGGGCGACAAGGCCTTCTGCGTGGGCCAGGACCTCAAGGAGCACCTGGGACTGCTGAAGCGGGCCGAGGAGACCGGCGAGCCGCCGCTGAAGACCGTGGCCGAGCACTACAACCCGCTGGTGCGGGCGCTGGCCGGGATGCGCAAGCCGACGGTGGCCGCGGTGGGCGGGGTGGCGGCCGGCGCCGGCGCCTCGCTGGCCTTCGCCTGCGACTTCCGGATCGTGGCCGAGACGGCCGGTTTCAACACGTCCTTCGCGGGCGTCGCACTCACCGCGGACTCGGGCGCGTCGTGGACGCTGCCCCGGCTGGTCGGACACGCCCGGGCCACCGAGCTGCTGATGTTCCCGCGGACCGTCAAGGCCGCCGAGGCGGCCACCCTCGGGCTCGCCACCCGGGTCGTGCCGGCCGCCGAACTCGCCTCCACCGCCCGCGAGTTCGCCATGCGCCTGGCGAACGGTCCGACCGTCGCCTACGGAGCGATCAAGGCCGCGCTGGACTTCGGCGCCTCGCACTCGCTCAGCGAGACGCTGGAGAAGGAGGACGAGCTGCAGACGCTGGCCGGCGCCAGCGAGGACCACCGGATCGCGGTGCGCGCCTTCCTCGCCAAGGAGCAGCCGAACTACGTGGGGCGCTGAGGCGCGCGGGCGGCCGGACCGGGCCCCGACCCGGTCGGGCCGCCCCGGCGGGCCGTCAGCTGGCGAGGGCGTCCGGCACCGGGCCCAGCGCGCGGGCGTGGCAGTCCGCCAGGTGGTCGTTGACCAGGCCACAGGCCTGCATCAGCGCGTACGCCGTGGTCGGGCCGACGAACCGGAAGCCGTTGCGCTTGAGCTCCTTGGCCAGCGCCGTCGACTCCGCGGTGACGGCCGGCACCTCGTCGAGGGTGCGCGGCGCCGGACGCCCCGGCTCGGCGGCGAACTGCCAGATCAGCGCGTCCAGGCCGCCGTCCAGCTCCTGGGCGGCGCGCGCGTTGGCGATCGTCGCCTCGATCTTCAGCCGGTTGCGGATGATCCCGGCGTCCTGCAGCAGCCGCTCGGCGTCCTTCGGGGTGAAGGCGGCCACCTCGGCGATCCGGAAGCCGGCGAAGGCCGCCCGGAAGCCCTCCCGGCGGCGCAGGATGGTGATCCAGGAGAGACCGGACTGGAAGGCCTCCAGGGAGATCCGCTCGAAGAGCGGGTCCTCGCCGTGCACCGGCCGGCCCCACTCCGCGTCGTGGTAGCGCCGGTAGTCGTCGGCCGACTCGCCCCAGGGGCAGCGCAGCAGGCCGTCGGGGCCGGGCTGCAGCGCCTGCGCGGCGGTCACGACTCGCCCTGCTCCGCCGCGCCCGGGGAGGTGGCCGGCGCGGACGCGCCGACCGTCTTGCCGCCGCTCTCCACGATCGCGGCGAAGTCCTCCAGGCCCGGCAGCGGCTCGGAACCGGCCGCCCGCTCCCCCGGCACGGCGTCCTGCACGTCGCCGTCCTGCCCCGCCACCGCGGCCTCCAGCTCGGCGATCCGCGAGTCGCGGTAGGCGAGCTCGGCGCCGAGCCGGTCCAGCACGTCGTCCACCTCGTCCATCCGGTAGCCGCGCACCGCCATCGGCAGCCGGATCCCGTCCACGTCGTGGCGGTTCAGCGGCCGCTCCTGCGGCAGCCGCGCCGCGATCCGGTCGTGCACGGCCTCCGGCAGCGAACCGCCGCCGCCCAGTGCCACCAGCGCGGCACCGCCGACCACTACGGCCATCGCCACCACGATCACCCAGAACACGAGCTGTCCTCCCGACGCGTGAGTATCCGGCCGCGTGAGGGATCATGGATTCCCTGGGAAGGCCGGGGCCCCATCATCGCACCAGGGCACCCCTGGATCGATACCTGAGAGACCTGCGTTACCGGTCGGCGACAGCGGCTCAGCGGAGCCGTACGGAGCCGAGGAGAGCTGTGAGGAGCGAGGGTGGCACTACGTCTGGGACCGCGTGAGTTCGGCGCGGACGAACTGGTCATCATGGCCATCGTCAACCGCACCCCGGATTCGTTCTTCGACCGCGGCGCCACCTTCGCCGACGACGCCGCCTTCGCGGCGGCCGACCGCGCGATGGCCCAGGGCGCGGCGATCCTGGACATCGGCGGGGTCAAGGCCGGTCCCGGTGAGGAGGTGACGGTCGAGGAGGAGCTGCGCCGCACGGTGCCGTTCGTGGCCGAGCTGCGCCGGCGCCACCCCGACGCCGTGATCAGCGTGGACACCTGGCGGCACGAGGTCGGCGAGGCGGTCTGCGAGGTCGGCGCGGACCTGCTCAACGACGCCTGGGGCGGCGCCGACCCCGAACTGGCCGCGGTGGCCGCACGCCACGACGTCGGCCTGGTCTGCACCCACGCCGGGCGGGTCGAACCGCGCACCCGCCCGCACCGGATCGGCTACGACGACGTGATGGCCGACATCCTGGACGTCACGGTGGGCCTGGCCGAGCGGGCCGTGGCCCTCGGGGTGCGCCGGGACGCGCTGATCATCGACCCCGGGCACGACTTCGGCAAGAACACCCGGCACTCGCTGGAGGCCACCCGGCGGCTGCCGGAGATGACCGCCACCGGGTTCCCGGTGCTGGTCTCGCTCTCCAACAAGGACTTCGTCGGCGAGACCCTCGACATGCCGGTGGACGAGCGGCTCTTGGGCACGCTGGCCACCACCGCCGTGTCGGCCTGGCTGGGCGCCCGGATCTACCGGGTCCACCAGGTGGCCGAGACGCGGCAGGTGCTGGACATGGTCGCCTCGATCCGCGGCACCCGTCCCCCGGCGGTGGCCCGCCGGGGGCTGCAGTAGTTCGCCCGCTCGCCTCCGGGCGCTCTGACCCGGTGTCGACGGTCGTCGCTCCGGCGCTCCCTCCTTCGTCGGTCGCTTGTCGCTCCTCGCTTTCGACACCGGCGCGCCCTGCGGCTCGGGGCGGGATTGGTCGGGGTGGGCGTCAGAGCGGCCGGGGTGGGCGTCAGAGCGGCCGGGGCGTTGGTGGTGGCCGCTGGTGTCGTGGTCCTCAGACCGCGGTGCCGTTGCTGGGGCGGCGGCTGTCGGCCAGGATCTTCAGCACCTCGTCGATCTCGTCGGTGACGTGGAAGAGTTCGAGGTCGGCCGGCGACGCCTTGCCCTGGGCGACCAGGGTGTCCCGCAGCCAGGCCACCAGGCCGCTCCAGTAGGCGCTGCCGAAGAGGATGACCGGGAAGCGGGTGACCTTCTTGGTCTGCACGAGGGTCAGCGCCTCGAAGAGCTCGTCCAGCGTGCCCAGGCCGCCGGGCAGCACCACGAAGCCCTGCGCGTACTTCACGAACATCGTCTTGCGCACGAAGAAGTAGCGGAAGTTCAGACCGAGGTCGACGAACTCGTTCAGCCCCTGCTCAAAGGGGAGTTCGATGCCGAGGCCGACGCTGAGCCCGCCCGCGTCCGAGGCGCCGCGGTTGGCGGCCTCCATCGCCCCCGGGCCGCCACCGGTGATCACCGCGTAGCCGGCCTCCGCCAGGGCCCGGCCGATCGCCACCCCCGCCGCGTACTCCGGCGAGTCGACGGGCGTCCGCGCCGAGCCGAACACGCTGACGGCCGTGGGGAGTTCGGCGAGCGCGCCGAAGCCCTCGACGAACTCCGAGGTGATCCGCCAGACCCGCCAGGGGTCGGTGTGCAGCCAGTCGGTGGGGCCGGTGGTGTCCAGCAGCCGCTGGTCCGTGGTGCCGGTGCCGACCTGCTCGCGGCGCAGCAGCACCGGGCCCTTCTGCTTCTCCGGCCATGCCTTCTTCGCCGGCTCCGAGCCGGGCTCGGGTGTCTCCACCAGCTCCGGCCCGTGACCGAAGTGCCGCTCGCCTGCACCGTCCTGCGCTGATGTCCCTGTCATGACGAAACTCTACGCCCGCCGTGGGCCGATCACGGGCAACGGCGGGCGGACGCCGGGTGGACACCAGGTGACCCACTCGCCCCAGCGAGCGACTACCCGTCCCGAGCCGAAGGGCGCGCCGGTGTCGAAAGAAGGGCCCCTCCTGCCCGCTGGCGGGCAAGGAGGGAGAGCAACAAGCGACCGACGAAGGAGGGAGCGCCGGAGCGAGGAGTGTCGACACCGGATCACGAGCGCCCGGAGGCGAGCGGGCGACCAGGGCCCGTCCGGTCCCTAGCAGAGCCAGTCGGTCAGCCGCCGCTCGCACTCGGCGATCGCGCTGAGCGAGCAGTGTTCCTCGCGCTTGTGCGCCAGGTTCGGGTCGCCGGGGCCGTAGTTGACGGCGGGCACGCCGAGCGCGCTGAACCGCGCCACGTCCGTCCAGCCGTACTTGGCGCGGGCCTCGCCGCCGGTGGCGGCCAGGAAGGCGCGGGCGGCCGGTTGGGCGAGCCCGGGCAACGCGCCGGGGGCGGAGTCGGTCACCTCCAGCGCGAAGCCGCTGAACACCTCGCGCACGTGCGCCTCGGCCTCGGCCTCGCTGCGGTCGGGCGCGTAGCGGAAGTTGACGGTCACCACGCACTCGTCCGGGATCACGTTGCCGGCCACGCCACCGCTGATGTCCACCGCGTTGAGGCCCTCGCGGTACTCCAGTCCGTCGATCTCCACCCGGCGCGGCCGGTAGGCGGCGAGCCGCCCGAGCACCTCGGCGGCGTGGTGGATGGCGTTGTCGCCCAGCCAGCTGCGCGCGGAGTGCGCGCGGGTGCCGGAGAGCGTGACCCGCACCCGCAGGGTGCCCTGGCAGCCGCCCTCGACCCTCGCCTCGCTGGGCTCCATCAGCACGGCGAAGTCGGCCGCCAGCCACTCGGGGTGCTGGGCGGCCAGGTGGCCCAGGCCGTTGCGGGAGGCCGCCACCTCCTCGCAGTCGTAGAAGACGAAGGTGAGGTCGCGGTTGGGCGCGGGCAGCGTGGCGGCCAGGCGCAGCTGCACGGCCACGCCCGCCTTCATGTCGGAGGTGCCGCAGCCGTACAGCAGGTCGCCCTCGACCCGGGAGGGCAGGTTGTCGGCGATCGGCACGGTGTCCAGGTGGCCGGCGATCAGCACCCGCTCGGCCCGGCCGAGGTGGGTGCGGGCCACCACGTTGTTGCCGTACCGGTCGACGGTCAGGTGCGGGAGTGCGCGCAGCGCCGCCTCCACCGCGTCCGCGAGCAGCTTCTCGTCCCCGCTCACCGAGGGGATGTCGACCAGCCGCGCGGTGAGCGCGCCGCCGTCCAGGGAGAGGTCGAGAACGGGCGGCAGGCTGTCCTGGTTGCTCATGGCGGCCAAGCGTAGCGGTGCCCCCGGGTCGTCCGGCGGGGGTCGCCGGGCCGGCTGGCGGGGGCCGGGCACCTGTCGCGACCTGGGATGCAACCGGGGAGGACCGCACAGTCGTCCGAGCGGGAGGTGAGTGAGTACGGTGAGCGGACACAACGCGAGGTGAGAGGGGCCACGGTGGCGTACGAGGAGGAAGCGGCCCCCGGTCGCCGGCGGCGGAGGCCGTTGCGCTGGGTGCTGACGTCGCTGCTGCTGATCGCGGCGGTGGTGGCCGGCGTGGTGCTGTGGAACCGCCACCAGGCGGTCGAGACGGCCGAGGGCTGCGAGGTCACGCCGGTCGGCGGCAAGCCGGTGACGATGGACCTCGAGCAGGGCTCGAACGCGGCCACCATCGCGGCCGTCACCATCGCCCGCGGCCTGCCGGAGCGCGCCCTGACCATCGCCCTGGCCACCGGGCTGCAGGAGTCCAAGCTGCACAACCTGGGCGGCGGCGACCGCGACTCGGTCGGCCTCTTCCAGCAGCGCCCCTCGCAGGGGTGGGGGACCGCGCAGCAGATCCAGGACCCGGTCTACGCCACCAACAAGTTCCTCGACGCCCTGGTGAAGGTGAACGGCTACGCCCGGCTGCCGCTCACCGAGGCCGCGCAGGACGTGCAGAAGAGCGGCTACCCCGGCGCCTACGCCAAGCACGAGCTGCGGGCCTCCCAGCTGGCCTCCGCACTGACCGGGCACACCCCGGCCTCGTTCAGCTGCACGGTGCACCAGCTCGCCACGCCGGCCGCGGCCGACGCGACCACCGGCGCCGGTACCGGCACGAGCGGCCCCTCGCCGGCCGCGGCCGCCTCACCGGCCGGCGGTGCGGCGGGCGCCGCGCAGCAGGTGACCGACCGGGTGCGCCGCGAGTTCGGGCGCGCGGTGACCACCACCGCGGCCACCGGCGGCTCGACGGACGCCAAGGCGGCCGGCACCGGCGCGCTGGCGCTCGTCCCGGACCCGTCCGCCGGCACCGAGTCGGGGGCCGACGCCCAGCGGCAGAGCGGCTGGGCGGTGGCCCAGTGGGCGGTGGCGCACGCGCAGGAGCTCGGCATCGGCGCGGTGTTCTACGACGGGAAGTCCTGGCGGGTCGAGCACTCCGCGGACGGCTGGAAGCCGCAGGCCGACGCGACCGCGACGGACCGCGTGCTGGTGACCCTGGGCATGCCCGCCGCCAAGCACTGAGGCAACCGTCAATGACGGTTGACGAACGATCGCCCGTACGCCGTCCTGACGAGTGAACGCGAGCACGCCGAGTGGACGCGGTCGTCCCGATGGAGGGGTGACGGCCGCTCCACCGGCCGGCTCCTCGGGCCCGGTCCACCGGACTCGTGCCCCCTTGAGAAGTGACGTTTCTTCAATCCCTTCACCGACGGTCGATTTGTCCCGAATGTCAGAAAAAGGATCATGCGATCTTTAGGGACTCTTGACCTTCGCGTGCCGAAACCTTCTCGCTCCTGAAGCGGTAATCACGGCGTCCGCCCGGCGGACCTGCCGTGTCGTCACCTCTTAGGAGCACCATGTCCCTCCCCCTCTCACGTCGGATCGCCCAGGCCGCCCTGCTCGTCGCGGCCGGTGCGACTCCGCTGGTCGCCGCCGGGGCGGCGTCCGCCGACCAGCTCATGCCGCACAACACCGACCTCGCGTCCGGGATCAGCAAGCTGGACGGCGTCACCTCGGCCTCGACGCTCAAGGGGGAGGCCCACCAGGCCGGCCAGGCGCTCGGCATCACCGGCGCGGTGCTCACGGGCACCGCGCTGCCCGCCATGGCCGACGCCGCCGGCCACACCGCCGCCACCGCGCTGCCGCAGGCCGGCCGGGTGGTCGACCCGCTCGGGGACCGCAGCGGGTCCACCACGGCCGCCACCGGCACGCTGACCGGCGCCACCGACCGGGTCGCGGACCTGCTCCCGACGTCCACCCCGCTGGGCGGCGGACTGCCGGCGAGCACCACCCGCTCGATGCCCGCCGCCCCCGGTCTGCCCGGGCTGCCCGGCGGGCTGCCGAACGCGATGCCCGGCACGCCCACCGTGAGCGGGGTGGACAAGGTGGTCAACGGCGACACCCTGAGCGACCCGGTCGGCGCCACCCGGCAGCTGGCGGGCCAGGTGCCGGCCACCGGCAGCCTCGCCAAGGCGCTGCCGGCGAGCGACCGCCTGACCGGCGCGCTGCCGGCCGCCGACCGGCTCCCGGAGGCGGTGCCCGCGAGCGGCGACACGCTGGGCTCGGTGCCGCTGGTCGGCCAGCTGGCCCAGTCGGCGCCGGCCACCCACCCGCGGGTCGGCGCGGGGGCCGGCGGCGACCACCTGACCCAGTCGCTGCCCGGCCACGGCGACTTCGCGCACGCGCTGACCGGCACCGACCTGCTCCACCTGCAGCAGCTGGCCGGGCACTCCGGCGAGAGCACCCACCGGCTGGGCGGCGGGCTGCCGGACCTCGGCAGCGGCCTGCCGGACCTGAGCACCGCCACCAGCCTGCTGGGCGGTGCCACCGGCGCGACCCAGCACCTGCCCTCGGTCAGCTGACCGCACCGGGCGCGGGCTCGGAGCCCGGGCCCCGGGCCTGGGTAGGGCGGCACGGCAGAGGGCGGTGGGCCGGACGTCGCACGGCCCGGCACGCCCTACGCCTTGGCGGCCTCGTACAGCCGGGCCACGGCCGAGGCCACCCGCTCGTCGGTGGCCGTGAAGGCGACCCGCACGAAGCGCTCGCCCGCCGGGCCGTAGAAGTCACCCGGGGCCACCAGCACGCCCAGCCGGGCCAGGTCCGCGACGGTCTGCCAGCACGGCTCGTCGCGGGTGGCCCAGAGGTACAGGCTCGCCTCGGAGTGCTCGATCCGGAAGCCGTACGCCTCCAGCGCCCCGCGCAGGGCCGAGCGCCGCGCCGCGTACCGGGCGCGCTGCTCGGCCACGTGCGCGTCGTCGCCGAGCGCCGCGGCGAGGGCCGCCTGCACCGGCGCGGGCACGATCATGCCGCCGTGCTTGCGGACCTCCAGCAGCTCGCCGACCACCACCGGGTCGCCCGCCACGAAGGAGGCGCGGTACCCGGCCAGGTTGGAGCGCTTGGAGAGCGAGTGCACCGCCAGCAGGCCCTCGTGGGAGCCCTCGCAGACGTCCGGCCGCAGCACGGAGACCGGCTCGGCCTCCCAGCCGAGCTCCAGGTAGCACTCGTCGCTGACCAGCAGCGCCCGGTGCTCCCGGGCCCAGCGCACCGCGCGCCGCAGCTGGTCGGCGCCCAGCACCCGGCCGGTCGGGTTGGAGGGCGAGTTGAGCCAGAGCAGCCGCACCCGGGCGGGGTCCAGCTCCTCGACGTCCTCGTACTCGACCGGCGTGGCCCCGCAGAGCAGCGCGCCGACCTCGTAGGTCGGGTAGGCCAGCCGCGGGTAGGCGACCTGGTCGCCCGGCCCGAGACCGAGCTGACCGGGCAGCCAGGCGACCAGCTCCTTGGAGCCGATCGTCGGCAGCACGCCCTGCGGACCGATCTCGGCCCCGCAGCGGTCCGCCAGCCAGCCGGCGATCGCCTCGCGCAGCTCCAGCGGCCCCCAGACGGTCGGATAGCCCGGCCGGTCGGTGGCGGCGGCCAGCGCCTTCTGGATCACCTCCGGGACCGGGTCCACCGGGGTGCCGACCGAGAAGTCGCAGATCCCCTCGGGGTGGGCCAGCGCGGTGGCCTTGTACGGCTCCAGCCGGTCCCACGGGAAGACCGGCAGGAGGTCGGAGACGCGGCGCGCCGCCCCCGGGTGACCCGGGAACGGCGCGCGCGGTGCTTCGTTGGTGCTCACAGCTCAGCTGCCGCCGATCGTCGTTGCGTCAGTGGTCCGGGACGCCGGTGCTCAGTGCGATTCCTGGTTCTGCGGCGGCAGGGCCGCGATGAACGCGTGGTCGCGCTCGATCAGGCCGAGCTTGGAGGCACCACCGGGCGAACCGAGGTCGTCGAAGAACTCGACGTTCGCCTTGTAGTAGTCCTTCCACTCCTCCGGGGTGTCGTCCTCGTAGAAGATCGCCTCGACCGGGCAGACCGGCTCGCACGCACCGCAGTCGACGCACTCATCCGGGTGGATGTAGAGGGAGCGCTGGCCCTCGTAGATGCAGTCGACCGGGCACTCTTCGATGCAAGCCTTGTCCTTGACGTCGACACAAGGCTGCGCGATGACGTAGGTCACGCTGTCGTTCCTCCTCGGATGGGCCGGTGCCCAAACTATGTACTTGCGTGCGCGGGTGAGCGCGGCGTCGTCGATGCCCGCCCCTAGTATCGCGGTTCAGAGACCACAAATGCACCGGAGGTCGCCTTGAGCAGCACACCGATTCCGGCCACCGCCCGTCCGGAGGTCCGGATAGACCCCTCTGACGTGGGACGACGCGTCTCCGTCCGGCGGATCGAGGGGGCCCGCGACCCGGCCACCGGACGCCCGGTGTTCCGCGATGCGATCGGCGTGCTCACATCTTGGGACGAGCACGAACTGACGGTGGCCACCCGCGACAGCGAGGTCCGGATCGCGGCGGACCGGCTGGTGGCGGGCAAGGTGGTTCCGCCGTTCCCGGTCCGGCCGGCCGAGCCGCGGGCCGTCGACCCGGCCGACCTGCAGCGCGTCGCCGCGCGCGGCTGGCCCGCGGTGGAGCAGGAGGCGTTGGGCGACTGGACCCTGCGCGCCTCGGCCGGCTTCACCCGCCGGGCCAACTCGGTGCAGACCCTGGGCGACCCGGGCCTGCCGCTGGACCGCGCGCTGGAGCACGTCCGGCAGTGGTACGCGGCCCGCGACCTGCCGGCCTGGCTGGAAGTGACCTCTCCCGGCTCGCCCGCCGGCCTGGTGGCCGAGCTGGACCGCCTGGGCGCCGCCTACGACCTGACGCTGGTGCGCACCGCCCCGCTGGCCCCGCTCGCCCGGGCCGGCCGGGCGGACGCGCAGCGGGTGCGGCTCGCCCGCCGGGCCGACGCGGACTGGATGTCGCTCTACCGGCGGGTCGGCGACGACCCGGTGGTGGCGCGCGCCGCCCAGCGGGTGCTGCACGGCGGGCCGTCGGTCTGGTTCGCCGCCGTCCACGCCGACCCGACCCTCCCCGCCGACCCGACCGCTCCCGACCACCCGACCGCTCCCGACCGCCCCCGCGCGGCGCCGCTGGCGATCGGACGGTGCGTCATCGACGGCCCCTGGGCCTGCTTCGGCGCCGTCGAGGTGCAGCCGGCCGCCCGCCGCCGGGGCCTGGCCACCGCCGTGATGGCGGCCCTGGCCGCCCGCGCGGCCGAGGAGGGCGCGGTCGGCGGCTACCTGCAGGTGGAGGCCGAGAACGATGGTGCGATCACGCTCTATGACGGACTCGGGTTCACGACCAGTCACACTTACCACTACGCCCGTCTTCCCCGGGCGTAGTGGTCCGCGTAGGTTCCCGCCCATAGCGTTGCGCACCGGCAACTCCCCCGCAGCGCCGCCCGTTCACCCAGCACGAAAGCCACCGCAGCCATCGTGACCGAGCAGAGCAGAGCCCGCTTCCGCGCCGAGGCCAGGTCCGAGCAGCCCGATCCGGTGCTGCTCTGCATGCTGGCCGCCGCCGAGCACACCCTGGCCTCCCCCGGCTACACCGAGGACGGCCGCGTCGAGCCGACCCCGACCCTGGACGCGCTGCTGGCCGCCTGCCAGGCCGCGCTGGACCGGCACGCGGCCGCCGTCCGCCGGGCGGTGGCCGAGCGCTCCCCCGCCACGCCCGAGGAGACCGCCGCCCTGCTGGCGGCGGTGCTCGGCGGGCGCGAACGCTTCCACGGCCGGCAGTCCGACTACCGGCGCCTGGAGTCCTCGCTGCTGCCCGACGTGCTGCGCCGGCGCCGTGGCCTGCCGATCATGCTCTCGCTGGTCTGGTCGGCGGTGGCCGCGCGGGCCGGCCTGACCGTCCACGGGATCGCGCTGCCGGGCCACTTCATCGTCGCGGTGGGCAACCCGCAGCAGCCCGAGGAGTACGTGCTGGCGGACCCCTTCCACGGCGGCCGGCTGCTCTCCACGGACGACGCGGCCGCCCTGGTGGTCGCCTCCGGCCACGCCTTCTCGCCCGACCTCTTCACCGCCGCGCAGCCGTTGGACGTCGTGCTGCGGGTGCTGGGCAACATCCGCAGCTGGGCGGCCGATCGCCCCGAACACGCCAGGACCCAGCTGTGGGCGACCGAACTGGCCCTGCTGCTGCCCCGCCACCCGGCCCAACTGCGCCTGGAACGTGCGGAGATCCTGGTGCGCACCGGCGACTTCCTGGCCGGGGCCACCGAGATGGAGGCCTACGCGCAGATCCTGGACGCCTTCGACCCGGACTCCGCCCGGCGGGTCCGCCAGGAGGCGCGGGCCGCCCGCCATCGCCTCAACTGAGCCGGCGGGAAAGCCCGTTCACATCCAGCCCTTCTCCCTGGCGATCCGCACCGCCTCGGCCCGGTTGCGGGCCGCGGTCTTCTGGATCGCCATCGAGAGGTAGTTGCGCACCGTGCCCTCGGACAGGTGCAGCCGGCCCGCGATCTCGGCGTTGACCGCGCCGTCCGCGGCGGCCGCCAGCACATCCAGCTCGCGCCCGGTCAGCGGGTTGGCCCCCTCGGCCAGCGCGGCCGCCGCCAGCGTCGGGTCGATCACCCGCTCGCCGCGCAGCACCCGCCGCACCGCCTCGGCGAGTTCGGCCGCCGGGGCGTCCTTCACCAGGAAGGCGTCCGCCCCGGCCTCCATCGCCCGGCGCAGGTAGCCGGGGCGCCCGAACGTGGTGGCGATGACCACCTTGGTCTGCGGGCTCTGCCGCTTCAGCAGCGCCGCCGCCTCGATGCCGGTCATCCCGGGCATCTCGATGTCGAGCACCGCCACCTGCACCCGGTGCGCCAGCGCCGCCGCCACCACCTCGTCCCCGCGCGCGACCTGCGCGACGACCTCGATGTCACCCTCCAGCCCGAGCAGCGCGGCCAGCGCCTCGCGCACCATCCCCTGGTCCTCGGCGAGC
The DNA here is from genome assembly GCF_039528135.1 of Kitasatospora nipponensis. Taxonomy (NCBI): domain Bacteria; kingdom Bacillati; phylum Actinomycetota; class Actinomycetes; order Kitasatosporales; family Streptomycetaceae; genus Kitasatospora; species Kitasatospora nipponensis. Next base: position 29,590 of record NZ_BAAALF010000074.1, read on the forward strand.
AGCACCCGCACCCGCTGGTCGGCCGGGCTGGTCGCGGGAGCCTGCGGCGTCTCGTCAGTCATGCCACCAGCCTAGGCACTTGGCGCCACCCGACCGCCCCCGGGCTCACCCGGGCACCCGCTACGGGCGGGCGGTGGCCGCCGGCGGTCCGGCCACCTGGACGCCCAGCGGGACCAGCGCCCGGACCCGGAAGCCGCGGCCGCCCGGACCGGGCGAGGTCTCCAGCCGGCCGCCGGCCAGCGCGAGGCGCTCCTCCAGTCCGCGCAGCCCGTTGCCGGCGGCGGACCGGCCCGGACCGCGACCGTTGTCGGCGATCTCCAGGACCGCGAACCGGCCGCCCTCGCCGTCCCAGCTCTCGTCCATGGTGAGCGTGCAGGTGGTGGCACCGGCCGCGTGCCGCACGATGTTGGTGACCGACTCGCGCAGCGCCCAGGCCAGGCACTCGGCCTCCGCCCCACCCAGCCCGGGCCGGTCCTCCGCGAGCCCGGCGGCGGCCTCCAGGGTGACCCCGACCGTGGTCAGCGCGCCGCGCGCGGCGGCGAGTTCGACCGGCAGAGTGGGCCGGCGGTAGCCGCTCACCGCGCTGCGCACGTCGATCAGCGACTGCCGGGCCACCTGCTCGATGTCCGCCACCTGCGCCCGGGCGGCCTCCCGCTGGTCGGCGTCCATGAACCGGCCCGCCAGCTCGCTCTTGAGCGTGATCAGCGAGAGCGAGTGGCCGAGCAGGTCGTGCAGGTCACGGGCCATCCGCAGCCGCTCCTCGGAGGCCGCCAGGTGCGCCGCGGTCTCCCGCGCCTCGCGCAGCTCGCGCATCGCGCCGACCAGGCGCTGCAGACCGGTCATCGCCGCGCCGCTGAGGAAGGTCGGCAGCACCAGGCTGCTGAGCGTCGCGTTGTCCGCCCCGGTGGCCAGCGCGATCGCGGTGACCAGCACGGTGATCCCGGCCACCCCGCCCAGCGCGATCCGCACCGGCAGCACCGCACCGGCGGTCACCGACAGGTAGGTGAGCAGCACCAGCCAGGCGTCGCCCAGGCCCACGCCGGTGACCACCGCGAGGACCAGCATGACCGCCAGCACCGGGTAGCTGCCGCGCCACAGGGTCCCGGTCATCGAGCGGAAGATGACCATCGTGAGGTAGCAGCCGAGGAAGCCCGCCAGCGCCGCCCAGCCCGCCACCTGGACCGGCAGGGAGTAGCCGCCCTTCAGCAGGTCCTCGACCGGGTAGACCAGGTAGGCCATCCACAGCAGCATCCAGCAGAGCTTGATGACCAGTTGCCTGCGGTTCTCCACCGGGACGCCGGGGTTCGGCACGAACTCCACGCGCCGCCGGCCCTCCTTGCGCGGTCGGTCGCTGGGCGGCTGGTCCACGGACGTCTGGGGCATGCCGGTCATCATGCCTGCCGGGTGTCCCGCCGGTACAGGACGGCCGCGGCGGCCGTGAAGAGCAGCAGGAAGCCGGCCAGACCGGCCGCGGCCCCGGTGTCGAAGCCGCCGCCGGGGTGCGCGAAGGCGGCGAGCTGGTTGTACAGGTAGACCGGGTTGAAGCGGGCGATCGTCTTCAGGGTGCCGGAGACCGGGAACCAGGTGCCGCCGGCCAGCGCCAGCAGCATGTAGACGATCATCACGATCGACTGCACCGCGTTCGGCTCCGCGGCGTAGCCCAGCGCCACGCCGAGCGCCGCGAAGACGAAGCTGCCGAGCCAGAGCGCCAGCGTCAGGCCCAGCCACTGGACGGCCGGCAGCCGCACGCCCTCGGCCGCGCCGAGCGCGAAGACGGCCAGGAGGGCCGGCAGCGTGGTCACCGCGCAGGCGCAGATCTTGGCCACCGCGTACGCCCGCCCGGGCAGCGCGGTCAGTCGCAACTGCCGCACCCAGCCGCTCCGGCGCTCCAGCGAGATCCGCTGCGCGCTGCCGGTGAGCACCGCCCCGACCGCGCCGAAGGTGGCCATCGAGACCATGAAGTACGACTTGGCGCTCACCCCGCCGGCCATGCCGTCGCCGTAGGCGGTGACCAGGAAGAAGTACAGCAGCGAGGGGTAGAGCACGGTGAAGAACACGTACCGGCGGTTGCGCAGGGTGCGCCGGATCTCCAGCTCGATCAGGGTCCTCATCGCGCGTACTCCTCGCTCCGGGTCTCCTCGTCGGCCGGCCGGCCGGCCAACCGGTCCTGCCGGTCCTGCTGTTCGTGCTGTTCGTGCCGGTCCTGCCGGTCCTGCCGGTCCTGCTCGCCGGTGATGGCCAGGAACGCCTGTTCCAGGCCGAGGCCGGCGACCTCCAGGCCGCGCGGGTAGCAGCCGGCCCGGTAGAGGGCCGCCACGTCCGCGTCGGCGTCGCGGGTGCGGATCCGCACGGTGCGCACCCCGGCGGCCGGGCCGCTGACGTCCAGCGCGACCAGCCCGGGCAGCGCGCGCAGCACCGACTCCTCCACCGGACCGTCCGCGGCGTGCAGTTCGAAGCTGATCCGCCGGGCGCCGGCCCTGGCCTTGATCTCGGCGGCCGAGCCGTCGGCGATCAACTGCCCGCGGTGCAGCACCAGCACCCGGTCGGCGACCGAGTCGGCCTCCTCCAGGTAGTGGGTGGCGAAGAGCACGGTGCGGCCCGCGTCGGCCTGCCGGCGCATCGAGGCCCAGAACTGCCGGCGGACCGAGACGTCCATGCCGGTGGTCGGCTCGTCCAGCACGATCAGGTCGTTGGCGCCGGCGATCGCCAGCGCGAAGCGCACCCGCTGCTCCTGGCCGCCGGAGAGCCGGTCCACCCGGCGCTCGGCGATCTCCTCGATCCCGGCGTCGCGCAGCACCTCCTCAAGGCGGTGGCCGCGCGGGTGCACGTCGCAGGCGAGTCGGACCAGCTCGCGGACCCTGACGTCGGTCATCAGCCCGCCGCTCTGCAGCATCGCCCCGACCCGGCCGGCTTCGACGCCCGCCCGCGGGGCGCCGCCGAAGAGGGTGACGCTGCCCTGGTCCGGCTCGCGCAGGCCCAGCAGCAGGTCCAGGCTGCTGGACTTGCCGGCGCCGTTGGGGCCGAGCAGGGCCACCGTCTCGCCGGCGCGCAGCACCAGGTCCAGCCCGTGCACCGCCCGCACCGGCCCGTAGCGCTTGCTCACCCGCCGGAAGGCGGCCACCTCGTCGCTCATCGCCGTTCTTCCTCTCCCGCGTCGCGCACCTGCTGACCCGACCAGAGTCCCGTCCGGCGGGGGGCGGCAGGCAGTGTGCGCCGTCGTGTCCTGGCGGTGACGGATGTCATGACGGTGGCCCGGTCCCGCGGGGGGACCGGGCCACGCGAGCACGGCTCAGCGGCGCACGGCTCAGCGGCGCACGACTCAGCGGCGCACGACTCGGCGAGGCACGGCTCAGAGGAGGCCGAGCGAGCGCTTCAGGAAGTCGACCTGGAGCAGCAGCAGGTTCTCGGCCACCTGCTCCTGCGGCGTCATGTGGGTGACCCCCGAGAGCGGCAGCACGGTGTGCGGCCGGCCGGCGGCCAGCAGCGCGGAGGAGAGCCGCAGGGTGTGCGCGGCGACCACGTTGTCGTCGGCCAGGCCGTGGATGATCATCAGCGGCCGCTCGAGCTTCTCCGCGTCCTCGATCAGCGAGTTGGTCCGGTAGACCTCGGGACGCTCGGCCGGGTGGCCCAGGTAGCGCTCGGTGTAGTGGGTGTCGTAGAGCTGCCAGTCCGTCACCGGGGCGCCGGCGACCGCCGCGTGGAAGACATCCGGGCGGCGCAGCACGGCCAGCGCGGAGAGGTAGCCGCCGTAGGACCAGCCGCGGATGGCGACCCGGCCCAGGTCCAGCGGGAACTCCTCGGCCAGCGCCTGCAGCGCCTCCACCTGGTCGTCCAGGGTGGCCCCGGCGAAGTCGAAGGCGATCGCCTTCTCCCAGGCCGGGCTGCGCCCGGGGGTGCCGCGCCCGTCGGCCACCACCACGGCGAAGCCCTGGTCGGCGAACCACTGCGAGGAGAGGAACGCGTTGTGCGCCTGCACCACCATCTGGCCGTGCGGACCGCCGTACGGGTCCATCAGCACCGGCAGCAGGCCGTCCCGCTCGCGGTCGTAGCCGGTCGGCAGCACCACGGCGGACGGGATCCGGCTCGGGCCGGCGAGGCGGAACTGCGGGCGGGCGGTGAGCACCGGGCGCTCGGCGTACGAGGTGACGACGACCGGCTCCCGCCCGTCGCGCAGCACCTCGGTGCGCCGGCCCGGGCGGTCCAGGGCGGAGCTGGAGAGCACCAGCAGGTCGCCGCCGCAGACCGCGTCCAGCGCCGCGCCGTGGTGCAGCAGGCGCGGGCCGGAGCCGTCCAGCGGCACCGAGTACAGGCCCAGCAGGCCCGGGCTCTGGTCCTCGGCGCCCTCGCCCGCACTCGCGGTGACGAGCACGTCCTCGGCGCCGACCGCGAGCACCGCCCGCAGGTGCAGGGTGTCGTCGGTGAGCGTGCGCTCGCCGGCGACGAGCGCGCGGTGGCCGGACTCGTCCGAGATCCGCACCAGCTCGCCGCCGGGCGTCCAGGCGGGCGCGCCGGAGAAGAGCTCCAGCCAGACGGCGTCCTGCTCGACCAGCAGCGTGCTGGTGGCGCCGGTGTCGGCGTCCAGCGTGAGCAGCAGCTGCGAGCGCTGGTCACGGGCCTGCACCAGCAGCAGCGGCGGGCCGCCGGCCGACCAGTGCACCCGGGCCAGGTACGGGTAGGCCGCGCGGTCCCAGCGGGCCTCGACGCGGCTGCCGTCCAGGCCCAGCACCCAGAGGGTGACCTCGGCGTTGGGGGTGCCGGCGGCGGGGTAGGCGACCTCGGCGGGCACGGTGGCCGGGTTGGCCGGATCCGCGATCCACCAGCGGTGCACCGGCGCGTCGTCGGCCCGCGCGGCGAGCAGCCGGTCGCCGTCGGGCGACCACCAGTAGCCGCGGTCGCGGCTCATCTCCTCCTGCGCGATGAACTCGGCCTGGCCCCAGGTGACGCCCGGCTGCTCCGGCTCGGCCAGCGCCCGGTCGCCGCTGCCGTCGGTGGCGACCACCCGCAGCGCGCCGGCCGTGGTCGGGTAGGCGGCCCAGCGGCCGTCCGGCGAGGGGCGCGGGTCGAGCACCGGGCCGGCCGCCGGCAGCTCACGGGTGCCGCCGCCGACCAGGTCGGTGGCGAAGAGCCGGCCGGAGAGCGCGAAGACGGCGAGCGTCGCGGTGGCGTCCAGCGCGTAGCCGACGATGCCGGCCGAGCCCTCGCGGCTGCGCTCGCGGCGCGCCCGCTCGGCCGGCGAGAGGTCCTCCTCGCCGCCGCCGAGCAGGATCTGCGGGTCGGCGCCCACCGCCTCCTCGCCGGTGGCCGCGTCCAGGGTCCAGAGCAGGTTGGCCCGGTCGGTGCCCGACCGCGAGCGCAGGAAGACGACCCGCGAACCGTCGGGTGCGACGGAGAACGAGCGGGGCTGGCCGACGGTGTAGCGCAGGGTCCGCGCGTACTGCCGGGGGAAGGTGTCCGCGGGGGTGGCGGAGGAGGCTTCAGTGGTCATGAGACCGCACCTTACGGCCTCGCCGCGCTCTTGATCACTCGTTCGGCGTAGGCGCGGGAACTGGCGCCGATGGACCCGCGCACCCCCTCCCACCGGCCCAGGCGTGCGTTCGAGACCCCCGCGCCACGCCCTCGACCGGCTTACGGACAGTAATACCGCGCTCACTCATCGGGTATTCCTTGATCGACGATACGGACGCGCACTGTCCGCATCGCCGCTGTCCCGCACGGTCCCGACCGTCGCCCCCCGTGGGCGGCGCACCCGAGAGGGGTGCCGACATGGCGCTGTCCATCTCCGCAGCCATGCTGATGCTGGTCATCGTGGTGGTGCTGGTCCGCCGCTCCGGCCTGAAGCCGGCGCACGCGATCATCTGCACACTGCTGGGCTTCTACCTGGCCTCCACGTCGATCGCGCCATCGATCCAAGAGGTGACGAGCAACCTGGCCGGCATGCTGAACAACCTGAAGCTCTGACCACCCGCGCGATCGCGGCCCGGGCGGGTGGCTAGGCTGCTGCCCATGACCGCTGCCGCCGCCGCCCGCCGCCTGCTGCTGGTGCATGCCCACCCCGACGACGAGTCGATCGGCAACGGCGCGACCATGGCCCGCTACGCCGCCGAGGGCGCCGGGGTCACCCTGGTGACCTGCACCCTCGGCGAGGGCGGCGAGGTGATCGGCCCCGAGCTCGCCCACCTGACGGCCGACCGCCAGGACGCGCTCGGCGAGCACCGGATCGGCGAGCTGAGGGCCGCGATGCGGGAGCTCGGGGTGGGCGACGTCCGCTTCCTGGGCGGGCCCGGTCGCTACCGGGACTCGGGCATGATGGGCGTGGCCGAGAACGACCGGCCCGACTGCTTCTGGCGGGCCGACGTCGACGAGGCGGCCGGCCACCTGGTCGCGGTGGTCCGCGAGGTACGTCCGCAGGTCCTGGTCACCTACGACGAGAACGGCGGCTACGGGCACCCGGACCACATCCAGGCGCACCGGGTCGCCCTGCGGGCGCTCGAGCTGGCCGCCGATCCGCGCTACCGCCCCGAGCTGGGTCCGGCCTGGCGGATCGTCAAGGTGTACTGGAACCGGGTGCCGCGCACCGTGCTGGCGGCGGGCCTGGCCGCCGCGGCCGAGCGCCACCCGGCGGTGGCCGCCCCCGAGGACGTCCCGGGCGTGGTGCCCGACGAGCTGGTCACCACCGTGCTGGACGGCGCGCGGCACGCCGAGCGCAAGGCCGCCGCGATGCGCGCGCACGCCACCCAGATCACCGTGGACGGCTCCTTCTTCGCCCTCAGCAACGAGCGCTGGCAACCGCTGCTGGCGGACGAGTACTACCAGCTGGTCCACGGCGAGTGCGGCACCGGCCGCCCGGAGACCGACCTCTTCGCCGGAATCGAGGACCGATGAGCAATCCGCTGCACGCCCTGCTCGGCACCCGCTCCCAGCGGCTCGCCGAGCCACTGCCCTCCCGGCGGACCCGGCTCGCCTGGTACCCGGTGCTCTTCGTGCTCGGCGCGCTGGTCGCGCTCTGCGGTTGTTTCGTGCAGGCCCTGTGGAGCCCGGTCGGCCTGCTGCTCGCGCTGGCCGGCAACCTGGCCGTCTTCTACGGCGGCCTGCGCCTGACCGGGACCAAGCTCGGCGCCGGCTTCCCGATCCTGGGGTGGCTGCTGGTGCTGATGGTGCTGATGGCTCCGCGGCCCGAGGGCGACTTCGTCCTCGCGTCGGGCGCCAACTCGTACGTCTACCTGGTGGGCGGGCTGGCGACCTGGCTGGTCTGCGTCCTGCCGACCCGGTCCACCTTCCCGCTCGGCATCCCGCGCCAGCGGGACTGAGCGGACCCGACGTCTCGTCCGGGACCGCCCCGGTGTCCGAGTGTCCGGACACGACGGGCAGTCAGAGCCGCTCGCCCGTAGTCTCGGCGGTGAGGAACCGGACGTATCGGGTTCTAACGGAAGCAGTTCGCCACTCAGGCGTTCCCAGTATGGTGGTGCCGCAGCACCGTCGGACGAGCCGTCCGGCCGCGAACCCGGAGCAGAGCAGCATTGAGCAGCCGCGAATCTGACAACGCCTACCCGACGCCCCGTCGGGGCGGATCCCGTCCTCAGCCAGGAGGGGAGAGCCCAGACGCCTACCCGTCGGGCACCCCGCCGTACGGCATCCCGGGCCTCGGCAGCGGCTTCGGCACCGGCGGCCCGGTCCCGGCCGGCGATCCGTTCGGTCCTCCCCGCACGGTGCCCCCGGCCCCGGCCCAGGACGCCGAACCCGACACCCCCAAGACCGAGACCACCCTGACCACCAGGATCTCGATCAACATCCCCGGCTCCCGGCCGATCCCGCCGGTCGTGATGCGCAGCGCCGTCAAGCCGGAGGAGCCCGAGGCCGAGCCGAGCCCCGCGCGGCCCGCCGCCGCGGCCGGCCCCCGGCACCGCTCGGCCGCCCCCGCCTCCCCGGTCCTGGGCGTGATGGAGCAGGGCGGCCGCACGGCCCCCCCGCCGGACCTGCCGCCCGAGTGGC
>NZ_BAAALF010000075.1:0-37067 GCF_039528135.1 Kitasatospora nipponensis
CCCGGGGGACGGTGACCCGCTCGGCGATGACCAGCAGGCGGTGCGCACCGGGCCGGGCCGCCGGCAGGCAGGCGTCCAGGGCCTCGTCGACGGTGGTGACGGCGGCGATCAGGACGGTCTCCGGCGACCACTCGCAGGCCGCCGCGACCCCGGCCCGGCGCAGGACGGCCGCGAGCGCCTCACGGCGGTCCGGGTCGGCCGCTCTCAGGTGCACCCGGGGATGCTCACCCGGCCACCGGGCCCGCCCGGGCTCCGCCCCGCGCCGCACCCGCCCGTCGGGGTCCGCCCCTGCGGCGTCCAGCGCACCGGCGTCCAGCACTGCGCCGTCCAGCACATCGCCGTCCAGCACGTTCGTCATCGCGACCGCGGTGCTCACAGCAGCCCCCCGCGCAGCGCGTAGGCCACCGCGTGGGCGCGGTTGCGCAGCCGGAACCGCTGGGTGATGTCGCGCACCACCGAGGTCACGGTCCGTACCGAGTAACTCAGTTCCTGGGCGATCTCGCCGGTCTCGCGCCCGTCGGCGACCAGTCTCAGCACCGCGCGCTCCCGGTCGCTGAGCCCGGGACCGCTCCACGGCGGCCGGGCGGCCACCGCCGGCCGTCCGTCGGTGCGGTGGTCCAGCAGCGGGTCGAGCAGGTCGGTCGGCACCGTGCAGTCGCCACCGGCCGCCGCCAGGACGGTGCGCACCAGCCGCTCCATGCTGGCCTCCCGCCGGCGCAGCAGTCCGCGGGCCCCCACCGCGATCGCCCTGCGCGCCTCGATTGGCGCCAACTCGGTTGCCACCAGCACTACTTCGGGATGATGTGCCTCGCCTCTGGCGGTCCCCACCAGGTGCAACACCTGGTCGTCCACCCGGTCGACGATCACGACGGCCACCCTGGCCGGTTCGTGCGGCAGCACCATGGCGATGTCCGGGCTGCCGTACAGCGTGCTCTTGGCCCCGGCGTCCAGCACTGGATCGAGTGCGAGAACGCTGACGGGCAGGAGGTTGTCCATGGAAGGCTCCTCGATCGGCTTCTGGTCAGCCTCTCGGCTCGGCAGCATCGACGCACCCGGCCGGGCGCCGCAGCGGTGCCGCTTCCCCCGCGCTCCCCGCACAGCTTCCACCGACCGGCCGCCCCCGGGCGGGCAGGACCCGGGGTGCGAGCGACGACGGAGGAGGAAGGACTCTCAACGGGATGCTGGCACCCCGGCGCACCGGCCGTATGGGGGCACCTCGCGCATCTTTGTGCGGCGACCACCCACCCACGTCCCGCCGACCCGGCGCGACCACCACCCACCCGCGGATCCACCCGCTGCGCCGACTGCGGCGCACCGCCCGCCGGATCCGTCATCGAGGCGCCGATCCTCTTGAACGAAAAGGTATTTCGTGGCCTGTCGGAGCGGCGGTTACGGTCCCAGCCATGGACTGGATCTTTCGAACGGCCGAGGAACTCCGCATCGCCCTGCGCGCCGGTGACGTCTCCTCGGTGGAACTGACCGACGAGGCGATCGCCCGCATCGAGCGGCACGACGCGGCGATCAACGCGATCTGCGAGCCGGATTTCGACCGTGCGCGAGCCGCCGCACGCGACGCCGACCGGGCCCGCGCCCGCGGCGAGGACCGGCCGCTGCTGGGCATCCCGGTGACGGTCAAGGAGTCCTACGACATCGCCGGGCTGCCCACGACCTGGGGCATGCCGCAGCACCGGGACCACCTGCCGGCCGAGGACGCGGTGCAGGTGTCACGCCTGCGGGCCGCGGGCGCGGTGATCCTCGGCAAGACCAACGTGCCGCTGGGACTGCAGGACGTGCAGAGCTTCAACGAGATCCACGGCACCACCAACAACCCCTGGGACCACGGCCGTACGTCGGGCGGGTCCTCCGGCGGATCGGCGGCGGCCCTGGCGTCCGGCTTCGGCGCGCTGTCGATCGGCTCCGACCTCGCGGGCTCGTTGCGCACCCCGGCGCACTTCTGCGGTGTCTACGCGCACAAGCCCACCCTCGCACTGGCGCCGATCCGCGGCATGGTCCCGCCGCTGACACCGGCGCTGCCGACCGACCACGACCTCGCCGTCGTGGGCCCGATGGCGCGCTCGGCCCGCGACCTCGCGCTGCTGCTCGACGTCATGGCCGGGCCGGACCCCCTGACGTTCGGTGTGGCACACGCCCTGACGCTGCCGCCCGCGCGTCACGAGCGGCTCGGCGACTTCCGCGTCCTGGTCCTGGACGAGCACCCCTTCATCCCGACCGGGTCCGCCGTGCGGGCGGGCGTGAACCGGGTGGTCGACGCCCTGGTCGACGGCGGCGCCCGCGTGGAGCGGCACAGCCCGCTGCTGCCCGATCTGGCCGAAGCCGCCCTGCTGTACACGCAGTTGCTGTTCTCCGGCGCCGTCGCCCGGTTCCCCGTCGAAGCCGACGAGCAACTGCGCTCCCAGGCTGCCGCGTTGAGCGCGGACGACCGGAGCCTGAACGCGGCGCGGCTGCGCGGCATGGTGCTCAGCCACCGCGACTGGATCGAGGCGAACAACCGTCGCGAGCTCCACCGCCACGGCTGGCGCCGGCTCTTCACCGAGTTCGACGCCGTTCTCTGCCCGATCACGCCCACCCCCGCCTTCCCGCACGACCACCACCCCGACCCGAGGCAACGCCGGCTCGACATCGACGGCGTCGCGTACCCGTACTTCGACCAGCTCGTCTGGGCCGGCGTGGCCACCATGCCCGGCCTCCCCGCCACCGCCATACCGGCGGGCCGCTCCCCCGAGGGCCTGCCGGTGGGCGTCCAACTCATCGGCCCCGCCTTCGAGGACCGCACCCCGCTGCGCCTGGCCGAACTTCTGGAAGAGCGCATCGGCGGCTTCCAGCCACCGCGGTAGAGCGCGACAGGAGGGCGGCCGGGCCCCGCAACATGCGCGGATCATCACGATAAGTGACTTCCTGCTCACCGAAAGATAATCTCGGCTCGACCATGACAAGCCTGCCGAGCGCCGCCGCCACAGGGCCGCCGGCGACCGGCGTCGAGCAAGGGAAGACCCGATGAGAGCTTGGCTACGGGCGGGCGCTGCCGCCGCCTTCGCCACCCTGCTGGTCCTGCCGGGGCTGGGCACGGCGGCCGCGGACGGCAGCCGCGGTGGGGGCGGCGACGGTGACCGCGGGGCGCGCTGCGCGCCCGGCGCTCCGCTCGGCCCCGACGGGGACGCCTTCTACGAGCCGCCCTCACCGCTGCCCGCGGGCCGGCACGGCGACCTGATCTGGGCGCGCCGCGTCGACGCCCCCGGGCACGCCCACGCGTGCCGGATCCTCTACCTCTCCACGCTGCACGACGGCACGCCGGTGGCAGTGTCGGGCCTGGTCGCCTGGCCCGACGGGACGGCGCCGCGCGGCGGGCGCGACGTGGTGGCCTGGGCGCACGGCACGGTCGGCGGACCGCGGCAGTGCGCGCCGTCGGCCGCGCCCGATCCGGCCCGGAACCTGGTCGACTACTTCACCTACCAGAGCCCCTACCAGATCGACGTCGGCGTGCCCGCGCTGACCGACTTCCTCGACACCGGCGACGTGGTGGTGGCCACCGACTACCAGGGCCTGGGGACCCCGGGCGTGCACCAGTACGTGGTCGCCGCGACCGAGACGCACAACGTGCTGGACTCGGTCACCGCCGCCCGCCGGCTGCGCTCGGCCCGCGCGAGCAACCACACGGCCGTACTGGGCTGGTCGCAGGGCGGCGGCGCGGCGGTCTTCGTCGGCCAGGACACCTCCGGCTACAGCCCGGACCTCGACCTGGTCGGGGTGGCCGCACTGGCACCGGCGGCCGACCTCGGGCCGCAGTTCGAGGGCCTGGTCCCGCCCGGTCCGCGCAACGACTCCTCGGAGTCCCACAACGCGGCCCTGCGGGTCAACGTCTACCGGGGCTTCCTGGCGGCCTACCCCGAGCTGCGGGCCACCGAGGTCCTGCAGCCGGCCGGGCTGCAGGCGCTGGAGGGCGACGGGACCGCCTGCATCGAGCACTTCGCGGACGTGATCCAGAACAACGTGGGCGACGCGCACCAGTTGGACACGCTCTTCCAGCCGCTGCGCGACGTGCCGCAGTCCTGGCACCGGCGCTTCCACGAGAACACCCCGGGCTTCGTGGCCCCGGTGACCCCGGTGCTGGTCATGCAGGGCACCGCCGACACCGTCATCAACCCGCACTCGACTCAGCAGTACGTGGACCGCGCCTGCGCCTTCGGCCGGCCGGTCGAGTACACGACCTACGAGGGCGCCACCCACAACACGATCCCCTTCGAGGCACAGCAGCAGTACCTGTCGTGGATCGCCGACCGGTTCGCCGGCGCGGCGGCCCCCTCCACCTGCTGACCCGCTCCCCTCGCACCCGAACCGCCACCGCCCGGCCGCGCGCTCCCCACGCGGTCGGGCGCCTCGGTGCGGCCGGGCGCGACGGTGGGGGCCTGTTGGCCCGTCAGGCCCAGAAGTCGTCGGCGGCCGTCATGTCCTCCAGGCACTCGTCGAGGTCGGTGATCTTCTCGCCGACGATCCGGAACACGATGCCGCCCGCCAGGTCGAGCGTGCGGCCGGCCCGCTCACCGTTGACCCGGTGCACCGCCATCACGTGCCCGCGGCCGTCGACGAAGACCTGCTGGAGTTCGACCCGGAAGCTGCCGTTCGTCTCCGCGGCCAGCCGCCCGTAGTAGCCGAGGACCGCGTCCACACCCTTGAAGTCGCCGGCCAGCGGATGGTTGCCGGGCACGTGCTGGGTGCAGTCGGACGTCATCATGCCCCGCAGGGTGTCCATGTCACCGCGTGAGAAAGCCGCGTAACCCTTGCGGATCAGCGCGGCGTGGGGGTGCTCAGCCATGGCGTGTCGCCACCTTCCTGGACGAACAGGGATTTCTGGCTGCCATCTCCACCCTGACACCGCCCGGCCCGACGAGCCACCGCTCCACCCCGCCCCCACTCCCCGCCGCCGAAGGGCCGTGCCGCGATGGCCCGACGGGTCGGCGGGGGCGCGGATCGCCGCCCGGTCAGGCGGCCGGCGGCAGGCCGTCGACCGTCTCCCGCAGGGCCGTCTCGAACGGGGTCGGGGTGATCCCGAAGGCGGCCGTGGCGGCGGAGGAGTCCAGCACGAACGGGCCCCGGAACTGGTACTGGGTCTCCCGCAGTTCACGGACCATCGGGACGGCGAGGCCGCCGAGCCAGAGCAGGGCGCCCGGCATCACGGCCAGCCGCGGGGCGGGCCGGTCGGCGAGCTCGCAGGCCCAGGTGACCACCTCGCGGATCGAGCGCGGGGGCTCGGTCGGCACGTGCCAGGCGCGGCCCCAGGCCTGCTCGTCCGTGGCGGCGGCGACCAGGGTGCGGGCGACGTCGCCGACGTAGGTCCAGCTGTGCGGGGCGTCCAGATCGGCGGGGACGGTGGCGCGCCGGCCGGCCAGCGCCTTGGGCAGGGCGAGCGCGGCCAGCAGCGTCTGGACGCCGGCGCCCAGGTAGTCGCTGCCACGGACCTCGGTGACGCGCGCCTCGCCGGCCTCGTGGGCGGCGAGCGCGTCGCGCCACATCCGGGCGCGGACCTCGCCCTTGTGGCCGGCCGGACGCAGCGGGGTCCCTTCGGTCATCGGGCCGTTCACCCGGCCGTAGCCGTACAGGTTGCTGGTGGTGGCCAGCACCGCACCGGTGTGGCGGGCGGCGTTGAGCAGGGCGGTGGCGAGCGGCGGCCAGTCGGTGGGCCAGCTGGTGTAGGGCGGGTTGGCGCAGTTGTAGAGCGCGGCCGCGCCCTTGGTGTGCGCGGTCAGTGCCGCTTCGTCGGTCGCGTCCGCGCGGACGAGCTCGACGGCGGGGTGGCTGGGGCCGGTGCCGCGGCGGGTCACCAGGCGGACCTGTTCGCCGCGGTCCGCGAGCAGGCGGGCGGTGGCCGAGCCGACGGGGCCGGCGCCGACGATCACGTGCAGAGACATGGCTGACGACCTTCGAGACTGGTGCTTCGGAGAGAGAACACTGTTCTCTCGGGTGCCTCCAGCATGCTGAGAGCAGTGCTCAATGTCAAGAACAGTGTTCTCTTATCGTGCCACTGTTCACCGATGTGCGAGAATGCCCGCATGGCAGCGCGAAACCTCCGCGCGCGGGTGCGCGAGGAGATCACCGAAGAGATCCGCTCGGCCGCCCGGCGGCGGCTGGCGGTGGACGGCGCCGACCTCTCGCTGCGCGCGGTGGCTCGCGACGTCGACCTGGTCCCCTCCGCGCTCTACCGCTACTTCCCCAGCCGCGACGCCCTGCTGACGGACCTGATCACCGAGGCCTACCAGGCCCTCGCGCAGTGCGCCGAGACGGCCGAGGCCGCGGTGCCCAGGGCCCACCACCGCGAACGCTGGCTGGTGCTGTGCCGCGCGGCGCGCGGCTGGGCACTGCGCCATCCGGCCGAGTACGCGCTGATCTACGGCAGCCCCGTCCCCGGCTACGCCGCGCCGCCCGACACCGTCGCCCCGGCCTCCCGGGTGATCCTGGCCCTGATCGGCATCCTCTTCGACGCGGCCGCCGCCGGCGCCCCGGTCGCCGAGGCGGCCGGACCGCTGCCGCCCGCCGTCCACGCGGACCTGCACCGGCTGCTCACCGAGTGGCCGGGGCCGACCCCCGCATCCCTGCCGTCCGCCCCGGAACGGGTGCTCGCGATCGCGCTCACCCTGTGGACCCAGCTCTTCGGCCTGCTCGGCTTCGAGGTCTTCGGCCGGCTCGAGGGCATGGTCGAGGCCCGCGAGGCCTACTTCGACCACCAGCTCACCGTGCTGGCCGACCTGGCCCGCCTCCGCTGATCCCGCTCCGCCCTCGCACCGGTCCCGGCCCGGCCGGACGACCCACCCCGTAGCCCGACTCGGAGCGCCGGGCGGCGGGGTGCGCTCCATAGTGGGAGGGATGGTCCGGGCCCGGTGGTGGCCCGGCGACACCGGACGGAGCGGACATGCTGGCAGTGACCTACCCGCAGTACGGCGACCCGGCGGTCCTGGAGGTCGCCACCGTGCCGGAGCCGCACGCCGGCCCCGGACAGGTGCGCATCGCGGTGCGCGCGGCCGGGGTGAACCCGATGGACTGGAAGATCCGGGCGGGCTACCTGCGCGACATGGTCCCCACCACCTTCCCGGCGATCCCCGGCCTGGAGGCCGCCGGCGTCGTCGACGAGGTCGGCGAGGGCGTGTCGGACGTCGCGGTGGGCGACGAGGTGTTCGGGACCGGCCGGCAGACCACCGCGCAGTTCGCGGTGCTGGACCACTTCGCCCGCAAGCCCGCCGACCTCAGCTGGGAGCAGGCCGGCGGGCTCGCGGTGACGGCGGAGACCGCGCAACGGGCGCTGGACCTGCTGGGGCCCACCGCCGGACAGACGCTGCTGATCGAGGGCGCGGCCGGCGCCGTGGGCAGCGCCACCGCGCAGTTCGCCCGCGCGGACGGGGTCACCGTCGTCGGCACCGCCGGCGAGGCCAACCACCCCTACCTGCGCTCGCTCGGGGTCCTGCCGACCACCTACGGACCCGGACTGGCCGAGCGGGTGGCCGAGCTCGCGCCCGGCGGCGTCGACGCCGTCCTCGACACGGCGGGCAAGGGCTCGCTGGAGGACCTGGTCGCCATCGCCGGCACGCCCGACCACGTCCTGACCATCGCGGACTTCGGCGCCGGGCGGCTCGGCGTGCGGACCACCGCCGAGGCGCAGGCGTTCCACGCCCTGCCCAGGGCCGCCCGGCTCGTCGAGGAGGGGAAGTACGCGGTGCGGATCGCCGCGGTGCACCCGTTCACCGAGGCGGCCGAGGCGCACCGGCTGAGCCAGCACGGCCACGCCGCCGGCAAGATCATCCTGCGGGTCCCGGCCACCGCCTGAGGCGCGAGGGCCCACCGTCGTGCCACGCCGTCGCACCCCTCGGTCGTGCCGCCCGCGCCGAGCCCCCGCGGGGGGGGGGGGGGGGGGGGCTCGGCAGGGATGCGGCGATGATTCAGCGGTGGCCCGACCGGCGGGACTACCCGCCGAGTTCGGTCTCGGCCACGGCGATGACCACGCCCAGGGCCTCGGTGATGTGGGTGGCCGCCGACATGACGCGCGCGGTGCCGACGATGGGCGCGATCGCGACCAGGACGTCCTGCAACTGGCTCGCGGTCACATCGGCCTCGACCGCCGGGTCGAGGTGGGCGAGGTACGACATCGGCGGCGCGTCCATGGCGACGAGCGCGGCGATGCGGGTCAGGATGAGCATGTCCGCGGGCAGCCCGCACCGCTCGATCGAGTCGAGGGTCATGGCGGCCAGGGTGTCGAGGACGGGTGTCTCGGATGATGTGGTCATGGGCCATCTCCTGAGGTCGGCCGGGAGCCGGCGCGGCCGTGGGGAGCTGGATCCCCTGCACCGGATCCTCACCCTCCACCATAGGGACCTCTGGCCCGACCGCATCCCGCACCGCCTCCCGCCCGCCCGCCGCGGGCCGCCGGGCACGGGCCGGCGGCGACCGGGCAGGTCCCGCTTCGCAGGAGTTCCGCCCCCCGGCTGGAGCCGGGGGTATCCACGAAAGGACTCAGATGAACAGTCCAGTCGTCCCGTCCCCGGCCGGGGAGCACGGCGGGCCGCCCGCGGCGAAGCGCACGGACTACGCGGGCGCGGTCTACGGCTCCATGCTCGCCGCCTCGGTGGTGGCGACGGCCGGCGTCGTCGGCCAGTTCCCACGCGTCCAACTGGCCGTCATGCTGATCGTCACCGGTCTGGTGTTCTGGGCCGCCCACGTGTACGCCCGGCTGGCGGGCGAGCGGCTGGTCGGACAGGCGATCAACTGGCGCGAGATCCGGCTGGTCGCGGGCCACGAGTGGTCCATCGTGGAGGCGGCCCTGCTCCCCGCGGCGGTGGTCCTGATCAGTCCGGTCCTCGGGCTGGGGCTGTCCGGGACGGGCTGGCTGGCGCTGGGCGTGGCCGTGGCCCAGCAGGTGATCTGGGCGTGCCTGGGCGCGGTCCGGGCCGGTGCGAGCCGCCGTCAGGCGGCGGTGGAGGGGCTGGCCAACCTGGTCCTGGGCCTGATCATCGTGGCCGCCAAGGCGGCCCTGGGGCACTGAGCCGCGAGCCTGGGACCCTGAGCCGCGGGCCTGGGGCACTGAGCCGCGGCACCGGTCAGGGCGCCCGGAAGTAGCCGGGGAAGCCGAGCGCGAGCCAGGGCCTGCGGCCGCCCGCGCGGATCCCGCCCCGGGCCATCGCCTGCCACCGGGTGCGGCGGCCGAGCGCCAGCAGGAAGAAGGTGACCGGCTCGGTGACGATCACGCAGTCCGGGCGGCTCGGCGGCCGCGGCACCACCGTCACCGTGCCGTCGTCCACGGTGACCTCGAAGAGTTCGCCGCCGCGCAGGCCGACCGCGTACCGGATCCGGCGCCCGGCGCTCGCCTCGGGGACCGCCACCCGGGGCATCGCGGTGAGCAGGAACGGCAACGAGAGCTCGACCCGCTCACGATCGATCATGTGCGGGCGCCGCAGCGCGCGGGCCAGGTCGTAGCCGTGGCCCAGCTGGTGGGTCAGCAAGTAGCTGGCCAGCGTGGCCTGGTCCATCGGCCCCAGCGGCGTGAGCACCGCCTCGGTGCCGGGCCGGGCGGCGCTGTGCTCGGCGAAGGCCCGGGCGTGTTCGACGATGGCGTCGGCCAGCACGGCCGGGTCGCGTTCGGGGTACGCGGCGAGGGAGTCCTCGTTGGCCGCCGCGAGGGAGTCCGGGCTGCCGTCGCCGTAGCCGCGCTCCAGGCCGCGGGCGAGGTCCGCCATCAGCCCGTTGGCCAGCGCGAGGTGGGCCGCGGCCTCGCCGATCGACCAGGTCGAGCCGGGGACCGGCGCGTTCGGGTCGGGCGCACCGCGCAGGACGGCGGCGATGTCCTCGGCGGCGGCCACGTTCACCGCCAGCAGCCGCGCCTGCGTCGCGGACGACCCGGCGAAGAGCCCGGCGGGCGGCGCGGCGGCCGGGGCGACGGGCTGCGCGGCGGGCGGCAGGTCGGGGGGTACGGCGGAGGGCTCGCTCATGGTGAGGAAGCCTGGATCACCGGCGCCCGTCTGTCCAGACCTCGGCGCGTCCCGCCGGCCCCGGGACGGGGGCGCAAGGGCGCCGACCTTCGGCGTCCAGGTGAGCGTCCGCATCGCCGGCCCGGTCGCCGGCGGGACGGCGAAAGCACCCAAGAGTCACCCGAACGGCGGGATCACGCGATCCGACCCCCGCCCGGCCGATCGCCCACTCCAGTCCAACTCCCGCTTCTGTCGGTCGAGTTCAACCGAGGCCGTCGCCGTCCCCGCGGAAAGAACACGTGGACGCCCCGATCGCCCTCGCGGGAGACTGCGGTCCCTGACTTCCTCGCACACCACCGCACGACCACTCGGGGTTGGGATGGAATCATCTGAACCGCGCCACGGCCCGCCAGGCCGGGCCTCGGTGCTCCTCGCACTTCGTCACTACACGCGCGAGCTCACCCGCTCGCCACACCTCGCGCTGCCGGCCATGCTGCTGCCGGCGCTTGGCCTGGTGGTCCGCCGCGATCCGCAGCACCGTGTCGGCCGACCCGGGCTCGCCGTTCCCGTAACGGCCCTCGCCCGCGTACCCGGCCAGGTACACGACCTCGCCACCGCTCTTCGAGCCCGTGATCCCGCCGAACTTCGGTGTGTAGCGGCTGAGCAGCGCGTGCTTGAACACGCTCGGCAGAGCAGGTGCGTCCCAAAACTCCCCGAAGTGCCGTTCGACATCCGTCCCCCTTCACGACCAGTGGCGCATGTCAGGCGGTGCTCGATCAAGCGTGACGGAACTGCGCCACCGTCGCAAAGACCTCGTATCGGCCGAGGGTGGTGGTCGCCGCACCCTTCGTTCTTCCGCGTCAACGGCGGAAGCCCCGCCGGGGATCGCGGGCATCGACATTGCCGAACGGCTCGAACCACACGGCTGGGCGCAGGTCTCCGGCGCCCACCCACTGATTGGTGCCGTCCTGGAAGAACATGTCGGTGCAGGAACCGCTGTCGTAGTCGTCCCGATGGACGGGCAGCTCGGCGTGGTCGGACGACTTGTCCGCGGCGAGTTCGCACAGCGCCCCGTGCGGCGGCGGCCTGGTCCTCCTGCCTCTCGGGCCAGGTGGCGAGTGAGCCCGGGCCGACGGGCCAGGCGCGGGCGAGCGCCCGGGTCACGGCCTGCCGCAGGGAGGCGGCCGGGGCGTGGATCGACGTCAACAAGGGTTGACGCTGTAACAGCTCGGCGAATCCCCGACCTGCCGCCCCGGCTGGCTGCCACACTCGGCGGCATGATCGAAGCAACCAGCCGCATCGCCACCATCTCGTTCGACGGCCGGACCGTGAACATCACCCGACCCCGCGGCGGGCTCGGCGTCGACCAAGGCACGCGGACCTATCCCATCGGCCACGTGTCAGGCATCCAGTGGCGGCCCGCGACAGTCATGCGGGCCGGCTACCTGCGCCTCTCCGTCCCTGGCGTGGCCGAGGTGCGCGGAAAGCGGGGCCGGGAGGTGGATCCGCTTCGGGATGAGCTGGCTGTGCCCTTCGGTCGCGGCAGCCAGCAGGCGTTCGAGGCGGTGCGCGATGCGATCCAGTGGGCCCTCTCTGCACAGGCCGGCCCGGCTCCGGCTGCTGGCGGCTCGTTGGCGGATGAGCTCGCCAAGCTGCAGCAGCTCCTTCAGGCGGGCGCCCTCAGCCCGGCCGAGTTCGAGCAGGCGAAGGCGCAGCTACTGGGCTGAGGTCGAGGGACCACGTACCAGATTTGGTAGGTGCTCCCGAGACGGCTGCGCTCCTCGCGATGTAACTGCTTTAGTACGTGGGCGCCGACGGCGCCCCATGGCAGGTACCTGCCCATCGGCGCAGACCAGGAGGATCGGATGACCGCCGTCAGCGAGCCGTGGGCAATCGAACGGATCAGCGACGCGCTCGGCAGTCCGATCGTCCGACCTTCGTCCTGCTGGGCCTGCTGACCGTACTGGGTGCCATGGTCCTCGCCGCGTTCCAGGCGTGACAGCGCAGCCGTGTCAGCAGTGCGTCATAAGTGGGCACGGCCTCGTCAAGGAGCTGTCAGGAACGACGTTCGACCCACGGCGGCCTGCGTAGCGTCGCGACTGCCCCGCGCGGCCCCCGGGCAGTCGCCTGTCCTTCCCCTGGCGGCTGCCGGCGGGGGCCGGGGATCCCGGCGCCCGGTCCGGCTGACGGGTGTGGAGCCCGTGACCTGGGCATCGTCGAACTGCCGTCAGTCATCGGTGGGTTGCCCGCCCGCGAGCTGGTCAGGCGGGGCAACCACGACAAGCCCCAGCCCGTCGTTCTCGTCGTGGTCGTGAAGCGCCTGACCGAGGGCCGCCGATCTTCGACGAACACACCGCGCGCTGCTGCCCGGCGCACCGCCCAAGGCCTCGCGCGGCGAGGTGATTATTCGTCAGAGCATCGTGTCTCAAGGCCTGTTGGCCCTCATCGAGCGACTCCGGGCCTGATCGCCCGGCGACGGGGAGCGCGCGGCGCGGGCGTCGGGCCGGTCGTACCCAAGTCCGCCCTCGTCGGCGAACTCTCCCCGGGTACGCGTCGTTGGTGCCGTCGCCGGTCATCGCGACGAGCTTTCCCGCCGCCTGCTCGCGCCTGATCAGGGCGAGCTTGTCCTCGGGCGTGGCCTCGGCGAGGAAGTCGTCCACCCCGGCCTCCTGCGCGATCGCCTGCGCCGTGCGCGGATTGTCGCCGGTGACCATCACCGTGCGGATGCCCATCCGGCGCAGCTCCGCGAAGCGCTCGCGGATGCCGTCCTTGACCACGTCCTTCAGGTACACCAGGCCGAGGACCCGGGCTCCGTGCCGATCGTGGACGGCGACCAGCAGCGGGGTGCCGCCGAGCGCCGAGATGGCGTCGACCGCCTCCAGTACCTCGCCGGGCACCAGTCCGCCCCGCTCGTACACCCAGACCGAGATCGCCGAGGAGGCGCCCTTGCGGACCTGGACCTGCGGCGCGTGCGGCCAGCTGAGGTCGACCCCGCTCATCCGGGTCTGCGCGCTGAACGGCACGAACTCCATGTGCCCCAGTTCGCCCTCGGCCCGCTCCCGCAGCCCGTACCGCTTGGCCAGGACCACGATCGAGCGGCCTTCGGGCGTCTCGTCGGCCAGCGACGACAGCTGCGCGGCCTCCGCGAGCTGGAACTCCGGCACGTCCGGGGCCGGCAGGAAGCGGACGGCCTGGCGGTTGCCGAAGGTGATCGTGCCGGTCTTGTCGAGCAGCAGCGTGTCCACGTCCCCCGCCGCCTCCACCGCGCGCCCCGACATGGCCAGCACGTTGCGCTGCACCAACCGGTCCATGCCGGCGATGCCGATCGCCGAGAGCAGCGCGCCGATGGTGGTGGGGATCAGCGCCACCAGCAGCGCGACCAGCACCGGGGTGGACTGCTCGGCGCCCGCGTAGATGGCGAACGGCTGGAGGGTGACCACGCTGAGGATGAAGACGATGGTGAGCGAGGCGAGCAGCAGGTTGAGCGCGATCTCGTTCGGGGTCTTCGTCCGTTCCGCGCCCTCGACCAGGGCGATCATGCGGTCGATGAAGGTCAGGCCCGGCTTGGAGGTGATCCGCACGACGATCCGGTCGGACAGCACCTTGGTGCCGCCGGTCACCGCGCAGCGGTCGCCGCCGGCCTCGCGGATCACCGGGGCCGACTCACCCGTGATCGCCGCCTCGTCGACCGCCGCGATGCCCTCCACCACGTCGCCGTCGCCGGGGATCGTCTCCCCCGCGTCCACCACCACGAAGTCGTACAGCCGTAGGTGTTCGGCGGGCACCGGCTCCTCGTCGTACCGGTCCAGGCCGATCCGCCAGCTGCGCAGGCGCCGCGCCACGGTACCGGTCCTGGCCCGGCGCAGCGACTCCGCCTGCGCCTTGCCCCGGCCCTCGGCCACCGCCTCGGCGAGGTTGGCGAAGACGACGGTGAGCCAGAGCCAGCCGCTGATCAGCCAGGCGAACAGGCTCGGCTCGAGCACCGCCGACAGGGTGGTGAGGGCCGAGCAGACCTCGACCACGAACATCACGGGGTTGCGCACCATCGTGCGCGGGTGCAGCTTGCGCAGCGCCTCCGGAAGGGCGGCGAGCAGTTGTTTGGGATCGAACACGGCGCCTGCCACGCGGTGTCGGTGGCCGGTGGGCGCGTCCGACGGGTGGGCCGGCGGCGCCGGCGGGTCGGGCGTGACGGTCTGGTCGGGGGGCGAGCGGCTGCATGCGGCGGACCTTCTCAGGCTTGGGCCGGAACGGGAGGCCGGCCCCTGGGCCGACAGCTCAGCGAACCGTGCCGGCCCCGCCGGAGTGATCTCGCTGACAGCATCCTGATGGTGAACCGGGCGTCCCTGACGGAGTGTTGACAGCGGTGACTCATCAGGAAGCCGTCAGGAGGGCCACCGAACGCGTAGCGGCCGTGTCAAAAGCAGCGGCTTCCTCTCCCGGCAGGTGTCGGATGGGGACCGGGTAGGTCCGTGCGGAGGGAGTGGTGACGATGATCGAGGAACCTCGCGTCGTGGTCGGCGTCAACGACACGCTGAGCAGTCTGGCCGCCCTGCACCGCGCGGTCGACGAGGCGCGGGCCCGCGGCGCCCAGCTGGTGCCGGTGGCCGCCTGGTCGGGTGGCACCGAGCTGCGGCCGGTCTCGGAACTGGAGTACGCGGCACACGAGCGCCTGGCCACCGCCTTCGACCAGGCCTTCGGCGGCCTCCCGGGTGACCTGACCGTGCTCCCCCTGGTCGTCCGGGACCTTCCGGGTCCGGCGCTGACCCGCATCGCCGACCGGCCGGGTGACCTGCTCGTGCTGGGCTGCGGCCACCGCGGTCGCAGAGAGCCGGCCCGGCAGAGTTCGACCGTCCGCCACTGCCTGACCCACGCGACGTGCGCACTGCTCGTGGTGGATGAGACCGAGCTGCTGGAGAGCCTGGAAGCCGCCGTGGGCCTCGCTCCCGCACGTGTGGTGATCACCGCACGCTGACCCGGCGGCCCCCCGCGGTCCGGCGAGAGGGTGCGGGGCGCGGCCTTCGACAGTTGCCGCGCCCCTCCTCACCACTGGCCGCCGGTGCCGACCCGGTGCGAGCCACCGGGCCTGGGAACGGGCCATCGGCCGGAGCCGCCTCCTCCCTCCAGGAGCGAGGCGGTTCCTTCCTCCCGGCCGACGCTATCCGCGGCCGGCCCGGGCCGGCCCTTCCCTGACGGCCTCCTGGCGGTCCCGGGGCTCATCTTGACGGCGTGCTGACGGCCGCTTCCTCTCCTCACCGGCCGTCGGCACGCGCGCAGCCGGGCTCAGGTCCGCGGTGGCTACCGTCCGACCTCGCGGCTGAGGAAGTCCTCCACCGTCTCCCGGCGGATCAGCTGCCGGGCCCGGCCGTCCCGGACGGCGACCACGCCGGGGCGGCCGACCAGGTTGTAGCTGGAGGCCATCGACAGTTGGTAGGCGCCGGCCACCGGCACGGCCAGCAGGTCGCCCGCCCTGATGTCACCGGGCAGCTGCGCGCCCGGCACCAGGACGTCGCCCGCCTCGCAGTACCGGCCGACCACGTCGACCTCACACGGCTCGGCCTGCGAGGACCGGCCCACCAGACGGGCCTGGTAGCGCGCTCCGTACAGGGCGGGGCGCGGGTTGTCGCTCATCCCGCCGTCCACGGCGACGAAGACCCGCCCGTCGGTGCCGTGCTTGACCGCCAGCACCCGGTAGATCGCCACTCCCGCGGGCCCGACGACCGCCCGGCCGGGCTCGACGAGCAGGCGCGGCACGCTCAGCCCGTGCTCGGCGCAGGCCGAGGCGAGCCGCTCGCGGACCCGCCGGGCGAAGTCGGCGAGGTCGAGTTCCGGGTCACCCGCGAGGTAGGGCACGCCGTGGCCGCCGCCCAGGTCCAGCTCCGGGAACTGCACACCGTGCCGGTCGCGGATCTCGGCGAGCAGCGTCACCATGCGGTCGATCGCGGCCAGGTAGGGCTCGACCCCGGTGATCTGGGAGCCCAGGTGGCAGTGCAGGCCGACGAGCGCGAGGCTCGGCTGGGCCAGCACCCGGCTCACCGCCTCCGCCGCGTCACCGCCCTCGATCGACAGGCCGAACTTCTGGCCCGTCACCCCGGTGCGCACCGCCGTGTGGTGGCCCGCGGCCACTCCCGGCAGGACGCGGACCAGCACGCGCTGCGGTTCGTCGGCGATGGCGAGCGCGGCGAGCCGGGGAATCTCGGCCAGGCCGTCGATCACGATCCGCCCCACCCGCAGGCGCAGCGCCAGGCGCAGTTCCTCGGGGCTCTTGGCGTTGCCGTGCAGCAGCATCCGCTGCGGCGGGAATCCCGCCGCGGCGGCCAGCCGCAGCTCGCCCACCGAGCAGACGTCCAGCCCCAGACCCTCCTCGGCGACCCAGTCGGCCATCGCGCTGCACAGGAACGCCTTGGCGGCGTAGAGCACCTCGGCGTGCGGCAGGGCCGCGCGGTAGGCCCGGCAGCGGGCCCGGACCTCGGCTTCGTCGAGCACGTACAGCGGGGTGCCGAAGCGGTCGGCGACCTCGGCCAGGCCGACCCCGCCCACCACCACCTCGCCCCCGGGCGCCGAGCGGGCCGAGGCGGGCCACGGGCTGCCCAGCGCCCGGCCCTCAGGTGAACGGACCCTGGACGAAAGGCCGTTCGGCCAGGAATCGGGAAGCGGAGGAGCGAAGGCAGCGGCCATGGGTCGGCACTCCTGGTGACGGCGGAAAAGGGGACGAGAGCGACGGGGACGGAACGGACGGCACGACGTCAGTCCACGTAGCCCATCGCGATCCGGCAGCGGGCCCCGGTCGCCCGACGGCCGTCCTCGCGGTGATCGGTCGGGCCGTCGGTGTCATCCGGCTCCGACTGGGCGAGCGCGGGCAGGCGCAGCAGGTCGCGCGGGCGCACCGGACGCTGCACATCGGCGACGGCCGGCAGGCCCCCGCTCCGGCGGTCGTCGACTGCGCTCTCGAGTGCGGTGATGATGCTCATGGTCATCTCAATTCCTTCGGGTGTGATCCCGTGCTCCGGTGCGGGGCGGGACTCGCGGGCCCGGCCGACCGGACCCAACGGGCGGAGAGCGCCCGTCACCAGTGGAGGCCCGACCCGCGGCGATGTCACCTCTCCCTGACGCGGGGATGACGCGATCGGGGGCAGCTTTGACGCAACCCTGATCCACGCTCACCCGAACGGCCCAGTCAGCCCGGGAGCAGCGGCGCCGTCCGCGACCGGCGGGCGACGTCAACGCCGTGTCAGGAGAACGGCCGTGGGGATCAGGACGGCGTCAGGGACGGGCGGCACGACCGCCGCCCCGGGCATAGCTTCACTGCGTACCCCGCCGCATCCCGACCCGACCGCGGCGGAGCACGCACCGGCCGCCACCTCGCGGAGGAACCCCATGGACCAGCGCCACACCCCCAACGACCCGGAGCCCTACGAACCCGCCCCCGCCGGACGCCTGCTCGTCCCCGTCCGGCCGGGACCCCTGGGCCACACCCCCCGCTTCTTCCGCACGCCGCTCGGCGCCCGCACCGCGGTCGCCTTCACCACCGAACGGCGGCTCGTCACCGCACTGGGCCCCGCGCAGCCCTGGATCGCCCTCGCCGAACCGGCCCTGCGCGCCCTTGCCGAGCCGCTGGGCATCGACCGGCTCACCGTCGACCCCGCACTCGTCGCCCCCGCGCCCCGCCCGCTGACCGCGCGCCGCACCCCGGACCGCACCACCCCTGCGGCCACGCCCCGCGAGCGGCGTGCGCCGACCACCGAACCCCGCCCGTGGGCCCCCGCCGCCGCCGCCCCGCGCCCGGGCCGGGCCCCCTCCCGCTGAGCGACGCGGACCCACCCCCAGACCCCTCCGGGCAGGCGCCCTCCCCCTGTGCCTGCCCGGAGGTCGCGCGAACTCGGCCCACCATCGGACGATCACGGTCCCCTTGGACTGACCGCCATGCTCTGGTCCGCCGCCCTCCGCTCCGCCGCCCGTCAGGGTCTCCATCTGGACCGGAGGCTCACCGATCCGCGACGCGCGATACGCGGCGCAGCGGCCGTGGCGCTGGTGAGCTCTTCCCCGCCCTGGCGCTCGGCGGTCCCCGGCTCGCCACCTCCGCGGCGATGGGCGCCTTCATCGCCGGGACCGCCACCTTCCAGCGCAGTTTCCGCCGGCGCCCCTCGCTGGCTCTGGCGGCCGGCACCGACCTGGGCGTCAGCACCTTCCTCGGTTACCTGGCCGGCTCCGTCCCCGGGCTCTTCCCTGTGCTGCTCGCCGCCTGCGCCCTGCCGGCCGGGCTCGCCTGGGCGGTCGGGACGACCAGCGGCGTGGTGGCCGCCACCACCGTCTCGGTGATGCTGGTGGTCGTCGAACTGCCCGTCAGCGTGCCCACCGCGCTCGGCCACGCCGGGCTCTGCGCGGCCGGCGGCGCGGTCCAGGCGCTACTGATCGCCCTGTGGCCCATCGACGGCCGGCGGGCGCAGCGTGACGCGCTCGCCGACGCGTACGCCTCGCTCGCCGACCACGCACGGCAACTGTGCGAGGACCCGACCACGCCCGTCGACCCGGAGCCGCTGATGCAGGCCCGGCACGCCTCCGAGCTCACCCCCTGGCAGGACCGCCACCGGCCGCCGGAGTTGCACGGACTGCGCGGCCTGGCCGAGGAGATGCGGCTCGCGCCGACCGCGATCGTCGACCCGCGCATCGGAGCGCCGACCGAGGGACCCGACGGCGACCGGGCCCGGAAGTTGCGCACCGCCACGGCGGAACTGGTGGCCGAGCTGGCGCAGGCGATCCGGCTCGGCGCCCCGCTCCGCGTTCCCCCGTCCGCGCCGCCGCTGCTGCTCGCCCCGCCCGCCGAGGACGCGCTGCCGCACGGGCCGGCCGGGCTGGTGGCCGGCCGGTTGACCACCCTGCTGGCCCGGGCGGTCGACACCATCGACCACGGCCACCCCGAGGGCCTGGGCGCGCACGCGGCGGCACCCTCGGGCGCACTGCCCCGCCCCTCGCTGCTGGGCCTGGCGCCCGTGGCGGCCCGGATGATGCGGCACCAGATCCGGCCCGACTCGACGGTCCTGCGGCACGCCGTGCGCCTGGCGGCGGTGGTGACGATCGCCGATCTGGCCGCCCGGCTCGCCGGCTTCCACCACGGCTACTGGGCCCCGCTGACCGCCGCCATGGTGATCCGGCCCGACTTCGCCCAGACCTCAGCCGCGGCGTCGCCCGCCTCGCCGGGACCTCGGCCGGCGTGCTGGTCACCACCGTGCTGGTGCAACTGCTGCACCCCGGCGAGTGGTTGTCGGCCATGCTCGCGGTGGCGTGCATCTGCGGCGCCTACCTGACCAATCGGACCGGGTTCGCGCTGATGACGGCCTGCGTCTCCTCGTACGTGGTCCCGCTGCTCGGGCTGCAACCGGGGAACCCGTTCACGACCGCGGTGGAACGGGTCGGCCTGACCCTCGTCGGAGGCACGGTGGCGCTGCTCGTCTACGCGCTCTTCCCGAGCTCAGAGTCGCCCCGGCTCGGCGATCGGCTGGCCGACTGGATCGCCGCCACCGGACGCTACGCCACCGCCGTGCTCACCCTCCACGGCGATCCCGCCGGGCACAGCAGCCGGGAGGTACGCACCGCGCTGCTCGACTCCCGGCAGACCCGGGCGGAGTTCCTGCGGGCGATGCAGCAGGCCGAGGCCGAGCCGGCGCCCGAGTCGCTGCGGTCCCTGTCGGGCGAGCAGTCGGCCCGGGCGCGGGCGGCGGTCGGACTGCTCAGCCGGGCGGCCCTGCTGCTGGAGGCCCACCTGCCGGCGCCCCAGGCCCCGCCGCTGGCGGGCGCGGAGGAGTTCGCGGCGGCACTGCTGGACGCGACCAGCACGGCGGCCACCGCGGTGCGGCTCGGGACGCCGGTCGACTTCAGCCGGCTCAGGGCCGAGCAGCAGGCGTGGGAGGGGCAGCTGAGCGGGCTCCGGGGCGAACGGCCCCGGGTCGTCGCGGCAGCGCTGCGGCTGCTCCTGAAGGCCCTGGACGACCTCGAAGTCGCCCTGTCACCCGACCCGGTACCCCCGGCGCTGGAGATCGGGACCGCTGCCTGATCCCGGCGCGGCGCCGTACGGCTTCCGTGTGGGGACCGAGCGGCTCGACTCCGCTGCAGTGCACCACTCCTGACCCGGCGGTCACCGGTTGCCAGGCATCCCCGACGGCATCCGTGGCTCGGGCCCCGTCCACGGGGAACGGGTCCCGAGCCACCGACGCCGTCGGGGAGGGAACGCAGCTCAGCCGAGCCCGAAGTGAATCCCCTCCCCGGGCTCCCGGAGGGTGATCTGGTCGGGAACCTCGTCGAACAGGACAAGCAGCACGTCGGAGCCAAGGTCCGGCGGCCGGGGTGACCCACCCGGGGCGGACACCAGGTCGGGCGTGTGGAGGTGTGCCACGCCGTTCGTCCAGGCGAATCGGGCCGCGCCTGCCGTGCCGGAACCGTTCACGACGGGGAGCTCGGACGGGACGTACTTCCCACCGCTGACGACGACCACGGGCCGACCGTCCCGGTACTCGATCGACAGGGTCGCTACGTCCTCGGGCTTGACCTGGTCCGCCGGGATCAGCGTCGGTTCGGGCGCCGTTGCCTGGGGGGACGGAGGCGATCCGAGGCCTGCCATCTGCTCGGGTGACATCTGCACCTTGGCGGGGCCCTTGGCGTTGGGCGTGGTCTCGGACACGGTGTCTCCTCACCGGACGGCTCGTTGCCGCCCCGCCTGGATCATCCCATGACGAACCGTCAGCACCGCTGCGTTCCATGCTCGCTGCCAACCGGTGGCGCCGGTCCGGCCTCGGGCACCGAGGTCAGGCCCAGCGCCGGCCACGGTTCGCCCGATCCCCGGGATCGGGCGGGCGCTACGCCGCGATCAGCCTCGGCGCGTCGCCGGTCGCACGCTCCGCACCCACGGCGGGCGCACCAGACGGCACGGCGATCACGGTGCACAGGGTCCGGGCCACGCGGCAGCGGCTGACCGTGCCGTGCACAGTCGCTGCTGCGGGCCCCGACGGCCGGCCGCCCGCGCCCGCATCCTGCCGCGGCCTCGTGGGTGACCATGTGGCTGTCCGATCCGTCCGCGCTCTGAGGCGGCCGCGGAGCGCCGACCCGGCCCGTCAAGCCGCCCCGTTGACGGGCAGGTCCGCGCCATGTCGGTGTCGGCCCACCCGTCGCCAGATCGCCCGTTGAGCCTTGAGCATGAGTGTGCCGACCGCGATCAGCACGGCGATGTTGACGAGCAGTTGGATCAGTGAACCTCGGGCCTCGCTCCAACTGCCGAAGGCAAGGGAGACACTGAAGTCCGCAGCCGCCGGGATGGTGGTGACGGAGATGAAGACTCCGAGCAGCGCGCTCGTCCTGGCTTCCGTCAGCGAGACGATGCCCACGATTCCGGCCAGAGCCGCGACAGCGAACGAGAAGAAGTCGGGTGAGTCGATCAGGTGGGAGACCGGTCGCAGTCCCAGGGTGAACGCCTTGGACTGGAACCCGAATCCACGGATCAGCAGGCTGAAGAGGAACGTGGCGACGATGGCCAGTACGAAGCCGACGAGGAGCGCGAGCAGCCCCTGGCGGATCCTCGGCCGCGAGCGCTGGTCGATGCCGAGCGCGACGCTCACGATGGCCCCGTACTCGGGCCCGACGACCATCGCGGCGACGATGAGGATCTGGGAGTTGGTGACGATCCCGACGGCTCCGAGCAGGCCCGCGACGACCAGGTAGAGGTAGAAGGGCGGCGTGTACGTCCCCTGCGCGCGGATGCGGGCCTCGGCCTGTTCCCACATCGGAGCGTTGCCGAGGGCGCCGAGCCGGCTGGCTCTGACCTCGTCGGCCAGACCGGAGAAGGCCATGTCCACCGGCTCGATGACGATCGAACCGCGCCGGTCCAGGCGCAGGTCACGCAGCCGGTGGAGGATCTCGTTCGCCCCGCCCAACAGCACGTCGCACGCGACCTCGTCGCCGTCCGGGTGACGCGCGGCCCCTGGGTGGACGACGAGGTTGAGCACGCTCGAGTCGCCACCGAGGATCTCGAGCGCCCGCTCGGTGAGATCCACGGGGCTGACCAAGCGGACGTGGATCATGTCCATGCGGAACCTCCGTGTTCCCTGTCGCGCCCTCCGCGCCCTGTGGTCCCCTCCAGTAACACCGCGGCTGCGGAATTCGGCAATCCAAGCTCCGCCGGCAGGCCAGGCGGAAAAAGCCCCGCGTCTGTCCGATATTGGATCGTGGCGGTGGCACGACCGATGACTGACGGGAAACGGACCAGTCCATGAACACTCACCCGCAGGCAGGGCCCTCAACTCCAGGGCCAATGAGCCAGGACGACTTCCAGGCACTGTACGAGCGGCTGCGGGAGGGAGCCTGGGGCGGTGCCCGCGGCGCCCTGGACGCCATCACGCCGGAGCGGATCAGGGCGGCGGCCGCCGAGGTCCGTTCCGGTCGGACGGTATCCCTGGCTGCGCCGGTGGAGACCGAACCCGGCCCGGACAATCCGCAGCCGGCCGGTCACCGGCTCACCAGCCCGCCTGAGGACCAGGCAGCGTCCCACGGGCTGCACTTCGCGACGGACCACTTCGGCATGAACGTGCACGGGGATGCCGACAGCCACCTGGACGCGCTCTGCCATGTGGTCTACGACGGCACCCTCTACGGCGGCGTCCCCGCAGCCACCGTGACGCCTGCCGGAGCCACCGTCCTGTCCGTTGAGATCGCGAGCGAGGGGATCGTCGGGCGCGGCGTACTGCTCGACATCCCACGACTGCGGGGCGTGCCGTGGCTCGAGCCCGGTGACCACGTGACGTACGACGACCTCGTTGCCGCCGAGTCGGCCCAGCAGGTCCGGGTCGGCGAGGGCGACCTGCTCTTCGTCCGGGTGGGCCACCGCCGCCGCCGTATCGAAACCGGGCCCTGGGAGGCCGCAGCCACCCGCGCAGGACTCCACCCCACCGCGATGAATTTCCTGGCGGAGCGCCGCGTGGCTGTGCTCGGAAGTGACAGCAACAACGACACCGCACCCAGCTCGACGGACGGCGTCGCCTTCCCCGTGCACGTCCTCGGGATCCACGCCCTCGGCATCCACCTTCTCGACTACCTCCAGTTCGAGGACCTGGTACCGGTCTGCGAAGAGGAGGACCGCTGGTCGTTCCTGTGCGTCGTCGCGCCGCTGCGACTGCC
Organism: Kitasatospora nipponensis; assembly: GCF_039528135.1. NCBI lineage: Bacteria > Bacillati > Actinomycetota > Actinomycetes > Kitasatosporales > Streptomycetaceae > Kitasatospora > Kitasatospora nipponensis. Next base: position 23,124 of record NZ_BAAALF010000075.1, read on the forward strand.
CGCGGCCACCGGCTCCCCGGTCAATCCGATCGCGATTCTGTGAGCATCCGGGCGAACGGGTGAACGGTCCGCGCCGCCTCGACGCTCCGTTCGCCCGTGGTGATAACAGCCGATAGCTTGCGTTTTGACCTATTTCGGCCGCGCTGGAGCGAGGCCGACGACTCGAGGACGGAGGCCAGCGTGGCCGACGATCAGCACTACGACGTCATCGTCATCGGAACGGGTGCAGGCGGAGGCACCATCGCCCACCGGCTCGCCGGCTCCGGCAAGCGGATCCTGATCCTGGAACGCGGCGACTACCTGCCGCGTGAACGGGACAACTGGGATTCCACGGCTGTCTTCGTCAAAGGCAAGTACCTCGCGCCGGAATCCTGGTACGACAAGCACGGCCACGAGTTCCAGCCCGAGGTCAACTACTACGTCGGCGGGAACACCAAGTTCTACGGCGCCGCCCTGTTCCGCCTGCGCCCTGAGGACTTCGGCGAACTGCGGCACCACGGCGGCATCTCCCCCGCCTGGCCCATCGGTTACCAGGATCTCGAGCCCTACTACACCCAGGCCGAGCACCTCTACCTGGTGCACGGCCGGCACGGCGAGGATCCCAGTGAGGGTTCGGTCAGCGCGCAGTACGCCTATCCGCCGGTCCAGCACGAACCGCGGATCCAGCAGCTCAGCGACGATCTGGAGAAGCAGGGACTGCACCCCTTCCACCTGCCCATCGGGGTCAACCTCACCCAGGACCAAAACGGCCGCGCCACTCACGAGAGTGTCTGCATCCGCTGCAACCGCGTGGACGGCTTCCCCTGCCTGGTTCGCGGCAAGGCCGACTCGCAGGTCATCTGCGTCGAACCTGCTCTGGAGCACGACAACGTCCGTATGGTCACCGGCGCCAACGTTCGGCGCCTGGAAACCGACGCGACCGGACGCGTGGTCACGCAGGTGGTCGCCGAGCTCGACGACGGGTCCACCGCGGGCTTCAGCGCCGACATCGTGGTGGTCGCCTGCGGGGCGGTGAACTCCGCCGCGCTGCTCCTGCGGTCGGCCAACGACCGGCACCCCCGCGGGCTGGCCAACAGCTCGGACGTGGTTGGCCGCCACTACATGCGGCACAACAACCTCGCCCTGATGGCGGTCTCGAAGGAGCCGAACGACACCCAGTTCCAGAAGACCCTCGCACTCAACGACTGGTACCTCGGAGCCGACGACTGGGACTACCCGCTCGGCGGCATCCAGATGCTGGGCAAGTCCGACGCCGACCAGATCCGCGGCGAGGCGCCCCGCTGGGCCGGCAAGGTCTCACCCGACATGCCCTTCGAGGTGCTGGCTCACCACGCGGTGGACTTCTGGCTGTGCGGAGAGGACCTGCCCCAGCCGGACAACAGGGTCACCCTGGACGGCGAGGGGAACGTCCACCTGGCCCTGGACGAGAAGAACAACATGGAGGCGCTCAAGCACCTGCAGCGCAAGCTGCAGAGCATGCTGGGGCATCTGGGGATGCATCCTCATCACCTCATGCCGCACAGCCTCTACCTGCACAAGGGGATGCCGATCGGCGCCACCGCCCACCAGGCGGGCACCGTCCGGTTCGGCAGCGACCCCAGCAGTTCTGCCCTCGACGTCAACTGCAAGGCCCACGACCTCGACAACCTCTACGTCGTGGACACGAGCTTCTTCCCGAGTATCGGCGCGGTCAACCCGTCGCTGACCGCAATCGCCAACGCGCTGCGGGTCGGTGACCACATCACCGAGCGCTTGCGCTGACGACGACCCTGCCGTGCCTCCAGCTCCGCGCCCGCCGCCTACCCGGGTGGGGGCGCGGCAGGACCGAGCAGGATGACGACGTCGCCGGCCTCGGGCGTCACCGGGTGGCTCTCGGTGACCGCGGTGAGCTTCCCGTCGGGGCGCACGAAGAACAACACGTCGTGCCCGGCGGGAACGCCGCCGTCGACCCGGTACGTGACGATCTGGGCACCGGCCTCGTACCGGCGGGCCAGCTCGGGTCCGGGGAGCGCGGGGCCGAAGAGCGGTTCCCCGCCGGTGAACGGCGCGACCACGCCGTGACTGCGGGTGGGGGGCCCGAGGCGCTGGACCGGCTCCTCGACGATGCCCCGCAGGTTCACCGCGGCCAGCGCGTTGAAGTCGTCCTCCTCGGTGAGCAGCAGGACCGTGGTGATCCCCTCCAGTTCCGCGCCCTCGCCGGTGGCCGCCGCGAAGAGCTCCCCCGGTGCCAGTTCGAGCCCGGCCTCGCTGATCTGTTCGCGTTGTCGGTCCTCTCCGGCCCACAGCAGTACGTCGAGACCGGCCGAGCGCATGGCCAGCCCCAGATCGACCACCCACTGCGCGCCGCCGACGAGCAGGGGGCGGGAGCGGGACGGTCGCAGCACCTCCAGACGCCGGGCCACGGGAAGGGCCGTCAGACCGTACAGAGTGACGGTGGCCACGATCACGAGGAAGGTGACGGGGAGGATCTTCTCGGCACCACCGACACCCTTGCCGACCAGCGTGGCCGAGAACGTCGAGGCGGTGGCCGCGGCGACGATGCCCCGTGGTGCCATCCAGCCGATGAACGCCCGCTCGCCACGCGGAACATCGGTCCGAGCGGTGGCGAGGGCGGCGACGAGGGGCCTGACCGCGAGGACCAGGGCAGCGACGAGGCCGAGTGTGGGCAGGAGCAGGTGTTTCAGCGACGCGGGGGTGACGGTGGCCGAGATGGAGATGAACAGCAGCCCGATGATCAGCGACACCAGGGTCTCGAAGAACGGTCGCCGCACCGGCAGGTCGAGGCCGGGAAGGTTGGCCACCACCATCCCCATCACGACCGCGGCGATCAGCCCGGTGTCGTCGCGGATGGCGTCGCAGGCCGCCGCCACGCCGACCGCCGCGGCGAGTTGCACCGTGGTCCCGAGGACCTCCTCGAGCCGCAGGCGACGTAGGAGCATCCACAGGAGGGCAGCTCCCACCGCACCCCCGAGCAGGCCGACCGCCGCACTGGCCGCGAAGTGCGCCACCTGGGCGCCCAGGCCCTGGTGGGTACTGGAGACGACGCCGTGGAAGACAAGTGCACCGAGGATGCCGCCGATCGGATCGATCAGCGACCCCTCCCAGACCAGGATGCGCTGCAGCCTCTCGCTCGGACGCACGAAGTTGAGCAGGGGCCCGACCACCGTCGGTCCCGAGACGACGAGGATCGCTCCCAGCATCACCGCCGAACCGTTCGAGATGCCGAGGAGCGGGGCCGCAAGGGCGGCGGCGGACGCCCAGGTGATGAGCGTGCTGAGCCAGATGAGCCGGATCACGACGCGACGCATGTGTCCCTGGAGCCTCTGCAGGTCCAGTCCGAGTCCGGCGTCGTAGAGGATGACCGCCACGGCCAGCGACACCATCGGCGAGAAGGCTGCGCCCAGCAACCGGTTGGGGTTCACGTCGTCGGTCAGCGCGCCGGCGGCGAATCCGACCGGCAGCAGGACGATGAGCGCGGGGATGCGTAGCCGGCTCGCCAGCAGCTGGGAGCCGACCGCAAGCACGACGATGAGTCCCAGGCCGGCCAGAATCTGATTTTGCGTCATCACGCCTCCGGACCGGTTGAGCTTCTGACGATCGGTCATACTCCGTTGCTCGTAGGCCTCCGGGTCAGGAAGACGTTCCCTCCGCGGCACCGGGGCCTTCGACGTCCGCGTCCGTCTGCGCCTCCAGCAGACCGCGCGTGTCGAGGCGGTAGAGGAGGAACAGCGCCGGGCCGACCAGCACGATCGCGATCACGGTGACCAGGATCAGCCACTGCAGCGGTCTGGTCGCGCCGGCAGCCTGCTGGACGGTGAGGGAGGTCGGCACCAGGTAGGGGCGCTGCGCGGTGCCCCAGGCGCCGATGGTCAGGGCCACGGCGGCGACGGAGGTGAACCGGGCCCAGCCCGCCCGACCGACGACCAGCCACGCGGTGGCCAGGGCGGCCACCAGCGAGAGGAGGACCAGGAGGAGTCCGAGTCCGTGGGTAAGCCCGTGGTACACGTACGAGCTGTGCTTGTGGGTGGTGGCGAGGCCGATCAGGGCCAGGACGGCCACGACGACCAGGGCGCACCAGGAGCGCAGCCGGAAGTACTTCGCCAGGTCCGGGGCGTCGAAGCGGCGGGCGTCGGCGGTGAGGAACACCGCTCCCAGGAAGGCGGTGGCCGCGACCGCGAGCAGGCCGGCGATGATGGAGGTCGTGTTGGCCCACACATCGGCCGAGGCCGTGACGCCCGGAGCGGCCCGACCAGATGCCACACCGCCGACTGCGGCTCCCAGGAAGAAGGGCGTCAGCAACGAGGAGACCGCGAAGATGGCACCGTAGATCCGGCGCCGGGCCAACCGGGTTGTGGGCTTGCGCAGAGCGAAACCCGCGCCGCGCAGCACCAGGCCGACGGCCGCCAGAGCCAGCGGCAGCCACATCGCGGTAAAGACGGCCTCGAAGAAGATCGGGAATCCGGTCCACATGAGGATGAACACGAAGATCAGCCAGACGTTGTTGACCTCCCAGACCGGTTCCATGGCGTGGTCGATCAGCCAGCGCGGACGCTCGCCCCGATGGGTTCCGCCGGCGACCAGGTCCCAGAAGCCCGCACCGTAGTCCACGCCTCCGCCGCAGGCGTAGGCGGCGACCGCCACGAGCAGGATCCACGCCACGACACCCGCGGTCACTCCGTGCCTCCTTCCGCGGGTCGGGTCCCGTCCTCGGGTGGCAGCCCTGTGGAGGCCGAGGCGACGGCCACCGGCTCCGGCCGGGGTCCGTAGGGGGTGTCCGACTCCGGGCCCTCGTCCGGCCGGCGGGCCAGGCCCAGGTCGGAGCGGCGCCAGCGCCGGCTCATCATCCGAACCACTCCCACGAATGCGCCGAACACGAGGACGTAGACCACGACGATGATGGCGAACATGGTCCAGAGCGAGCCGGCCTCGGTGGGTGTCACCGCGTCGGAGACCCGCATGTACTGGTAGACGATCCAGGGCTGCCGGCCCACCTCGGTGGTGATCCATCCGCATTCCACGGTGATCACGCTGGCCACGCCGGCCAGTGCGGCGCAGCGGAAGAACCACGGCGTCTTGGGCAGGTCCCGGCGCCGCCACCAGTACAGGGCGTACCACAGGGCGAGCAGGATGAGCACGCTGCCGATGGTCGCCATGATGTCGAAGGTCCAGTGCACCAGGGTGGCTTCCGCCGGGGTGGGCCGGTCGGCGGCCGGAACCGAGGTGAGGCCCGTGACCTGTGTCTTCGCGCTGAACCCGGCGAGGAAGGAGTCCAGGTTCGGGATCTTCAGGCCGCCTTTGACGCTTCCGTCGGACTGCAACCGGCCGAACAGGTACTCCGGGACATGTGTATCGGTGTTCCAGACGATCTCGGCCGCGGCGAACTTCACGGGCTGCTTGTGGTAGACCTGCCGCGCGATGTTGTCGCCGAGGAAGAACTGCAGCGGGGTGAGGATGGCGGCGACGGTGAAGGGTACGCAGAAGCCGAGCTTGTGGTAGCGGTCGCGTCGTCCCCGTAGCCAGCCCATCGCGTAGACGCCGGCCACGACATAGCCTGCGGTCAGGAACATGGCGACGACGAAGTGCCAGTACTCGGGGCCGAACATCGGGGTGAACACGGCCTGCTGGACGCTGACGTCCGTCGGCCTGCCGTTGGCGTCCAGAGTGAAACCCTGGGGGGTGTTCATCCAGGAGTTGGCACCGATGATGCCGAAGGCACCCATCAGGGCGGTGAACGGCAGCGGAACGGCGAGCCAGAAGTGTGTCCACGGCTTGAGGCGGCGCCAGCCGTAGAGGTAGATCGCGATGAGCACCGCCTCCAGGAAGAAGGCCCACGCTTCGACCCCGAAGCCGAGGCCGAACACGTCTCCCCAGAGGCCCATCATCCCGGGCCAGAGCAGGCCGAACTCCAACGACAGGACGGTGCCGGTCACGATGCCGACGGCGAACTGGACGGCCATCACGGCCGACCAGCGGCGGGCGAGCAGCAGCGCGACCGGATCGTTCTTCCGCAGCGCCCGGTGGTGCATGATCAGGGTGATGAACGGCAGTGCCACGCCGAAGGGCACCAGGAGGATGTGGCAGCCCAGGGTGAAGGCCATCATCTGGCGGGCGGGCGCCAACTGCTCGGGGCCGCTGGCCAGCAGCGCCGTGAGAGAGTTCATGCAGGCCTCGATGGATCGTGCCGCTCGGCCTTGGGATCGGCCGGCGTGCCGGACAGGGACGCCGCGTCCGCCGCGTCATCCTGCGGTCGGGGTGAGGTGAAGGCGCGTTCGCGCCGGGAGCCGGAGGCGAAGACCACCGCCCAGCTGGCCAGCGCCCCGAGCCGGCTGCGGAAGCCGGTGAGGAAGACGATGTGGATGCACAGCCAGATCAGCCAGCCCGGCAGCCCGGACGCCTCGAACCGGCCCATCTTGACGACGGCCCGTCCACGGCAGATGTAGGCCGCGCTTCCCAGGTCCAGGTAGCGGAACGGGCGCGCCGTGCGCGTCCGGCCCTCGAGGTCGTGCCGGATCCGGCGGCCCGCGTAGGCGCCGCTCTGCATCGCGACCTCGGCCAGGCCTGGCAGCTTGTTCAGGCTCATGAGATCGCCCGCGACCCGGATCTCCGGATGGCCTGCGACAGTGAGATCCGGTTCGACCATGATGCGCCCCGCGCGGTCCTGCTCCGCTCCGGCCGCCCGGGCGAGCGTGGTGGCGAACGGGGGGGCCTCGACCCCCGCGGTCCACAGCACCGTGCGTGCCTCGAAGCGTTCGGTGCCGCCGTCGTGCCGGCGGACCGTCAGCCCCGAATCGTCCACCTCGGTGACGATCGAGCCCAGACGGATCTCGACGCCGAGTTTGCCCAGTGTCCTGGCGGCACGGCGGGCCAGCTTCGGGCCGAAGGCGGCAAGGACCGCGTCCGAGCCCTCAAAGAGCAGCACCCTCGCCTGGCTGGGGTCGATGCCGGAGAACTCCCTGTCAAGGGTGAGGCCGGCGATCTCCCTGATCTGCCCGGCCAGCTCGACACCGGTCGGACCGGCCCCGACCAGGGCGAAGGTGAGCCAGGCGGCGCGTTCCTGCGGGTCGTCGGCAGACTCGGCCATCTCGAACGCTCGGTAGATCCTTCGCCGCAGGTCCAGAGCGTCGTCCAGCGTCTTCATGCCCGGTGCGTGTTCGGCGAACTCGTCATGGCCGAAGTACGACTGCTTCATGCCGATGCCCACGATCAGATCGTCGTAGGGAAGGGCGAGGCTGCTGCCGTCCGGTCGCACGGCGTGCACCACCCGACCGGCGACGTCCACGTCCGTGGCCGTGGCGAGCAGGCACTGCAGGTTCTCGTGGCGGCGCAGGACCGCGCGCAGCGGCTGGGCGATCTGGCCGCTGGACAGGATCCCGGAGGCGCACTGGTAGAGCAGGGGCTGGAAAAGGTGGTGCGCGCAGCGGTCCACCAGTGTCACCGCGACGGGTGCCTTGCGCAGTGCCCGGACGGCGAAGAGTCCGGCGAAGCCGCCGCCGATGATGACCACCCGGCGAGGGGTGACGTGGTCGTCCACCGGAGGTCAGCCTCCTGTGGCGAAGCCGGGGAACAGGGTCATCCCGCCGTCGACGTAGATCGTCGTGCCGACGACGTAGTCCATCAGATCGGACGCGAGTACGGTCACCGCGTCGGCGATGTCCGACGGGTCGCCGACCCGGCGGTAGGGGATCAGCCTGAGGAGTTCCTGTTCGGCCTCGGGCGTGTCCCAGGCGCTGCGGTTGATCGGGGTACGGATGGCGCCCGGCGCGACGGCGTTGACCCGGATCCCGTGAGGACCGAGCTCCTGCGCCAGGGTCTGCATCAGCATCAGGACACCGCCCTTGGAGGCGGCGTAGTTCGCGTGGCCGGCCCAGGGGATGATCTGGTGCACCGAGCTCATGCAGACGATCTTCCCTGCCGAACGGGACACCTCCGGGACCACGCCCCGGCGCAGGAACTCCTTCGCCGCCTCCCGCGCGCACAGGAACTGGCCGGTGAGGTTCACGTCGAGGACCTTGTTCCACTGCTCGACGGTCATGTCCGTCAGGGCGGCGTCCCGCTGCAGGCCGGCATTGGCCACCAGGACGTCGATGGTGCCGAACTCCTCCAACATGCGCGAGAACATGCCGACGACCTGGCTCTCGTCGGACACGTCCGCCTCGTGTGCAAAGGCCTTCACGCCGAAGCTCTGGATCTTGCTGACGACGTCCTCGGCCGCCTCCCGACCGAAGACGTAGTTGACGACCACATCCGCCCCCGCGCGGCCCAGTGCGATCGCGGTTGCCAGGCCGATGCCGGAGTTGGCCCCGGTCACCAACGCCTTCTGCCCCCGCAGCAGCGGCAGCGCTGCCGACTGCCCTCCGCTGTCCGCCGGTGTGGTCACTGTCGTCTCCCGTTCCTGGTGTGCCCGATCGCCTGGACCGACTGAACTGCCTTGCCGGACTGCCTTCGTCACCCCACCACCCGAGGCAGCCGACCGCACCTAGGCGCGCGCTTCGTTGGGCCGTCGGAGGGATCTGCCGTCCGTCCGACGGCGCAGCCGGCATGGCCGGTGGTCCACGCCTGGGAGATCACGCTCACCTGGACGACACGACCACGATCTCGAGCTCCTCGCCCGCGAGGGTGAGCTGTGCCTGGGCCCGGGTAGGTCGGTGGGCACGGCAGGAACGCGGAGGTCTGCCGCCGCATGAGGACTGATCAGGGTTTACGCCACAGCGGATGCCCGACCGGCAGCGGCACCGGACCCGTTACGTCGAGGGCGGCACTCAACCGTCCGGGCTCAACTCCGTCAGCAGGGCGGCGGTGTCGACGGCGCCGCGCGCCAGGTTCACGGCAGGGCTCGTCCCCCACAGCTGCCAAGAGGCCAAGGTTCACGACGGGAGGCGGCAGCGTCCGTTGCGTGGAACGGAACGGACGAACGCGTGATGGCCGAGGGCATGGAGCTGTCGGACCAGGTCACGGGGTGTTGCGGGCGGTGTTGAGGTGAGTTTGGTGCCGGTCTGCGCCGAGGTCCTGGTAGCGGGCCTCGGCGTCGTTGACGAGGCGCCAGGCGGTAACGAGGCCTGGTGCTCCTCTTCGAACTACCTCTTCAGGGCCTCAAGGAGAGCCTCCCACTTCCCGAGCACGCACCCCCGCACGGCAGCCCGGCTGACATGCGGGGGGGTGCTTCTCACCTGAGGTGGCCCACGGAATTTCAACGGTGTGTGACATGCCGCTTTGGCGTAACCGAGGGTGTAGGGCTTGGGCCGTCATGCTGTGCTGTGATCGGGCTCCGTCATGAGAGACCGCTTGTGCACGGGTCGCTTGAGATGTTGTTCGTGATGATCCGGCAGGACCTGCCGGTCACTGCGAGGCGATCTCCCTGTTGTGCGGGACCGGGAGCGGCATGCCTGACGACTACGACGAGCGAGGGCGGCAATGACCACTGCGAGTGGACGAGGAGGACAGCCCAAACACCGGGGGACGGTCATGAGCTGGCTGTCGAAGGTGTTCGAGCTCAACCCCGCAGGGCTCAACTGGCCGCGCGCGGTGATGTTCCTGGATGCCGCACTGGTGCCGTTGGTCGTCTTCTGGGCGATCGGGTATCAGCAGTACCTGCTCAGCGCATTGTTCGGCCTGCTGTTCGCGGGGATGGCCGACCCGGGAGGCGGCTACGGGCATCGCGCGTCGAACATCGCCGTCTTTGCGCTGATCGGCGCAGGATTGACCGCGCTGGGGTTCGCCATCGGGGCGGACGCCTGGGGCTGGCTGGTGCTTGCGACATTCCTGGTCACGCTGGTGGCCGGCCTGGCGGCCGCCTTCGGGGTGCACAGGTTCGTCACCGCTCTGCTCCTCAACCTCTGGTTCATCGTCACCATCGCGCTCGCGTCCGGCCTCCACCAACACGCCCGCATCACCAACTACACGTGGGCTCAGGTGGTCGCCTGGGCCGGGGGGTCGGCGCTCTGGATCGTGGTGACGTTCTTCGCGTGGCTAATCCGCGGGCGCAAGGACCAGCCCCCGCCGGTCGCGGAGCTCCCCGGTGACACCTCGCGGAAGAAGCTGACCCCGCCACTGGTCATGTTCGCGGTGATCCGCGCCCTGGCCATCGCCGGCACCATCGCGCTGGCGTTCGGACTGAACCTGTCGCACGGTGTCTGGATGCCGATCGCGACCATGGTCGCATTGAAGCCCAGCCTGGAGCAGAACACGCTCGTAGCCGCGCAGCGACTTGCCGGCGCGCTGATCGGCGCCGTCGCGGCCGCGCTGATCCTGCTGGTGCCCGCCAGTGAACACGGACTCAGGCTGTTCGCGGTCGACCGCGGACTCGAAGTGGTCGCACTCGTCCTGCTGATGCACGGGGCGGCCATTCGCTTCTACAACTACGCGCTCGAGACTGCGGCGATCGCCGCGGGCGTGCTCATCCTGGTGGACCTGCCCCAGCCCTCCGACTACGCCGCCGAGGGCTACCGGGTGCTGTGGACGTTGTGCGGCGTGGGGATCGGCGTGCTCGTCATGCTGCTCGCGGGCCTGCTCGCCAAGCACACCGCCAGAGCTTCGACATAACCCGTCCGAGCGTGCGGCTCCGACTCCCAGCACTGAATCCGTCCGGCCGACCGGCATCCGGACACCGAACCCACAAGCCCTCCCGCACCGCCGTCGCCGTCGATGGCTCGGGGCCACCAGCTGGCCATGCACCGTTTCGCCGTCAACTCCGGCACGTTCCGACAGTTCGTGGCCCGCCGCAAGGTGACCCAGCACTCCCTGCGCACCGGCTCTCCCCGTCCGGACGAATGCCACCGCCAACTCGCGCACGCCCGTCGCACCCGCCCCCGCCACGGGTCGAGTGGGCACAGGTGGTTCGCCCGACCGAACACCGGCCGGGCGAATGATCGCTGGTCCAGGGCCCCCCTCCCAGGGACGTCACTCGGACACGTTGTCGAGGGCCTCGTCCAAGGCGGTGGCGGCGGTAATGAGCGAGAGGTGGGTGAACGCCTGGGGGAAGTTGCCCAGCTGCTCGCCGCTGGGACCGACCTCCTCGGCGAACAGACCGACGTGGTTGGCGTAGGTGTGCATCTTCTCGAACGTGTAGCGGGCCTGGCGCAGCCGGCCGGCCCGGGCGAGGGCGTCCACGTAGAGGAAGGTGCACAGGCTGAAGGTTCCCTCGGAGCCGCGCAGGCCATCGGGGGAGGCAGCCGGGTCGTAGCGGTAGACGAGGCTGTCCGAGACCAGCGTTCGGTCCATCGCGTCCAGGGTGGACAGCCACGTGGGGTCGCGGGGTGCCACGAAGCCCACCCGGGGCATCAGCAACAGCGAGGCGTCCAGGACGGCGTCCTCGCCGTAGTGCTGAACGAAGGCCTTGTCGGTCTCGCTCCAGCCGCGCGACATGACCTGCACCAGGATGGCGTCCCGGGCCTTGGTCCAGCGCTCGGTGTTGGCAGGCCTGCTGAACTGAGCGGCCATGGCCAGTCCGCGGTCGAAGGCAGCCCAGCACATCACGCGGCTGTAGGTGAAGTCCTGGCGTCCGCCTCGGGTCTCCCAGATGCCCTCGTCGGGCCGGTCCCAGGTGTCGGCCAGCCAGTCCAGGCCGTCGGCGACGGCCCTCCAGCCACGGTAGTCGGCCTGCATGCCGATCGTCCGGTCCTCGGAGAGGCCGTAGAGCGCCTCGCCGTAGATGTCGAGTTGGAGCTGGTCGGCGGCTGCGTTGCCGACGCGTACCGGATACGAGCCGCGGTATCCCTCGAAGTGTTCGAGGATCTCCTCGGTCAGGATGGGCTCTCCGTCGACCCGGTACATGATCTTGAGGGCTTCCTTGCTGCCCTGCTCCTGCTCAGCCAGGATCCGGTTGCGGAGCCAGTGGGTGAAAGTGGTGGCTTCCTTGGTGAATCCGAGGTCGAGCAGGGCTCGTATGGACAGGGAGCCGTCGCGGACCCAGGTGTAGCGGTAGTCCCAGTTGCGTTCCCCGCCGACCTGTTCTGGCAGGCCCATCGTCGCTGCGGCGACCGGTGCTCCGGTGGGTGCGTAGGTGAGCAGCTTGAGGGTGATGGCGGAACGGTTGACCATGTTCGGCCAGCGGCCGTGGTAGCGGGACCCGCGTGTCCAGCGCTGCCAGTAGTCGACGATCTCCCAGAGCTTATCCTCCGCCTCCGCAGTCTTCACGGGAGGCGGAGGAGGCCCGACAGGGCTGCAGACGGTGAAGACGACTACTGCAGTCTCGCCCTGATGGAGGGTCACGGTGCCCACAGCGTCGCTGGTGTCTCGCTCTATGGGGAAGGTGGCCTGCAGGTGGGCGGTGATCTCAGGCGCCCGGAACACCGCGCCGTCGTGCGTGAGGTCCAGGTCGTGAGAGGCGCGGCCGTAGTCGAAGCGCGGACGGCACTCCAGGGTGAACTGGACCGTGCCCCGAACCGCGCGGATCAGGCGCAGGAGGGTGTGCCGGTCGGTGACGGTTTCCGAGCCCGCGGGGTCCATGCAGTCGAGGACCTCGCCGACGCCGTCCGGCGACATGAACCGGGTGACCAGGACGGCCGAGTCCGGGTAGTACAACTGCTTGCGGGAGTCATCCGGAGCGTCCGGCGCGATACGGAAGTAGCCCCCCTTGTCATGGTCAAGCAGGGCGGCGAAGATGCTCGGTGAATCGAAACGCGGAGCTGCGAACCAGTCGACGACTCCCTGCGAGGAGACCAGGGCTGCGGTCTGCAGGTCGCCCACCAATCCGTGGCTGGCAATCGGAGGGTAGCGGTCCATGAGCGTCCAATCGAAGGTATCCCCCTTCCACTATCGGACGAGCCCAACGCCCTCGCCTCTCGTGGTCGCACCGCCCCAGCGGGCCGCTCGGCGGGCGCGACGGTCACCATCGAGGACCAGCAGGCGGACGTGGGTGACATCGTCACCCAGCCCGGCTTCTTGTGCGTCGTCGGGGACGACATCTGCATGAGCCGCGAGAACGCCTCGCCCATCACGCCCGACTACCGAGCACCGTTTCGCTTCACCGGGTGCACACTCGACAGGTCGTCCTCGATGTCCCCGGCGAGCGTGAGATCGAGCACGCGGCCCGGGTCCGTTTCTGGCTCGCGATCGACTGAACCGTGAGCTGCAGACGTGCTGAGGCTCGTAGCGGTGCGAGGCTCAGCAGTCGACATCGGGTCATACGAGCTGCGAGAGGCTCCTGCCCACCAACCAGAGGCCGATCAGGAGCGAGAACACGACGATCGTCTGCTCCTCGTGGTCGACGATCCACCGACGTAGCCCCTCCAGCCTCTTCTCGGCGGCGGTCGGGGCGAAGACGGTGTAGAGCTCCATCGCCAGCTGGCTCGAGGTCGCGAGGATGCAGAAGGCGAACAGGACGAACCAGGTGACGGAGTTGGACAGGTCCGCGTGAACCACTGCGGCCCCACCGGCGGCCACCAGCCCCCCTGGCTGGAGCAGCACCGCGATGCCGGCCGCCGACCAAGCGTTGGACTGGTCAAGCCTCGCCTGCCACTTCGGGATCTTGCGCTCGTGCGGTGCCCTCAATCGGCGCCCCTTGTGCTCGCCGTACGCGATCAGTCCGAGGCCGACCACCAACTTGACCACCTCTGCAGCCGTCGACGAGGCCGAGTTCTTGGGCGCTGGGTGACCACCGGTCAACAACAGCACAGCGGCGACCACCACGACCAAGCACGTCAGCCAGGCAAGGATGAAGGCGAGCCCCTTCCTGATTCCCCGCTCAGAGGACAGCAACAGCACGAACGCGACGAGTGGGAGCGGCTCCAGCGTGATCGCCAAACCGATCACGATGAGCTCCAGGACCATCGTCAGCCACCTTCTGGACTTCCCGGACCCCAGTGGCCCTCCGGCAGTATCCACAGTCTTCCGCCAGGATCATCGGCCGACACGCGTCGCAGCCGATCACTCACAAGGACGGGTGCCGGCTGCGACGGTCAGTAGCCGGTGCCGCGCTTGATTTGGGCCCGCTCGACCTCGGAGGTC